>DAOVRD010000081.1 GCA_030628375.1 Planctomycetota bacterium | reverse complement strand
TGGCAGGACTGGCCGTCCCGCTGGGGCTCTACTGGGCCTGGACGCGCGTCCTGCCTTTCGGCGGCCTGAGGCTCGGGCTCTACCACTTCTGGCAGCGGATGGCGGAGATCGGGCTTCTCTACCTCTTGGTGATGTTCGCCACGACCTCGGCCACTTACCAAGCGGTGCGGCGGCGCTGCATCGAGGCGGGTATGGAAGTGGGCCCGCCCGGGCATCTGAATCCTCTGCGCAACGTGCGGTCGGGCCTTGCGGCGGCAGCGCTGTGCGTGGGCGTGGGCGTCGTGGCCTTCGGCCTGGCCCTATTGCGGCTCGGAGACGCCGCGGGATCGGCTGCCGCCGGTTGCGGAGCGCTCGCCGCAGTCGTAGCTTTCCCTCCGCTGTTCGTTCTCTGGCAGTTGCGCCACCAGGGCTGGCGGTGGCGGTCCGTCCGGACGGCACTTGCCCTGTTCGGACGCGGCGTCATATCGCTCCCGGTAGCCGTCATGGGCGCGGTCAGCATGGCCGTCGCGGCTGTCATGGCCCTGCACTACGTGCTGGCCATCAACGGCGAATCGCTGCGCGCGATCCTGTTGGGCGCCGGTGGGCTGCTGATTGTGGTGCTCGCCTACCTCTTGGCCCGGGTAGCGCAGTCGGCCCCGTCCGACGCGGGGATCGGACACTTCCGGCGGACCCTGCGCCGGAGCATGGTGCCCGTGCTGGCGGCCGGGGTGCTGGCCCTCGGCCTGCTCTCGCACGCCCATTTGAGCTGGGCGGAAGCCCGGCAGATCGCTCTGCTCTCCCGGCCGGGCGTACAGTTGCATGACCTGGAAATGACGGGGTTCAAGGAATACGGCGACCACCTGCGGGAGCTGAACCGCCGGTGGCTGGCAGAATCCCCCCTCCGCAGCGACGCCCCATCTCTCCCGCTCGCCCCGGTAGAGCCGTAAGCCGTTATCTGACATAAGCTTAGGTGGTGCCAGCGCGGCCTATCCGGACTTGACTTGCCGCAGCAGGTGGCATATAATACCGACTTGTGGCAGCGTTGATATCACCGGATGTTGCCAAGGGGCCGGGGGCGAGGCTCCGGCGGGTGGGCATTAGGCTTGTGTCGGGTGCTTTCGATTCCACTCGAACACAGGCGTCCCTCGAAGCTGAAAATGTGCCTCAGTTGCCCAGGAAACCAACCCGATAGCCCGGAGCATTTCGTGCCGGGACGATTCTGTTCCGCCCTTTTTCCCCGCCGCCAGGTCGCCTGAGAACGGCCTTCGGCGGGAAGATCGTGCGCTGGCGAATCGTCCTCGTTTCATGAAAGGACAACGAGCATGGGGCAGACGGTCCTGCTGGTAGGCTTGCAGTGGGGAGACGAGGGGAAAGGCAAGGTCATAGATGCCCTCTCGGAGCGGTTTGACCTCGTCGTGCGCTTCCAGGGAGGAGCCAACGCCGGGCATACCATCCACATCGGCCAGGAGGAGTTCATCCTGCGTCTGGTGCCCAGCGGGATTCTGCATCCCGGCACCCTCTGCGTCATCGCCAACGGCGTCGTCGTGGACCCCGTCGCCCTGACGGCCGAGATGGCGGGGCTGCGCCAGCGGGGCGTAGACGTGGGCGAGAACCTCGTGATCAGCGACAGGGCCCACGTGGTCCTGCCGCATCACAAGGCCCTGGACGAGGCGCGCGAGGCGGCCCGCGGCAAGGACCGGCTCGGCACCACGCGCAACGGCATCGGTCCGTGCTACGCCGACAAGGCGTCGCGCTGCGGCATACGCTTCGCCGAGATGATAGAGCCGGATGTGTTCCATGAGCGACTGGTTGCGGTGCTGGAGATCAACAACCGCATCCTGACACAGGTTTACGGCGCCGAGCCCGTGGACGTTGACGCTGCTTACGACGAGTACTGCCGTTACGCCGAGGAACTGAAGCCCCACGTCCAGGATACCGTGATGCTGATGCGACAGGCGCTCAGGGACGGGAAGAACATCCTCCTGGAAGGCGCCCAGGGGAGCATGTTGGACCTGAACTTCGGCACTTATCCCTACGTGACCAGCAGCGAGGTAGTCGGCGGCGCCACAGTGGGCACGGGCATCCCGCCCACCCGGATAGACCGCGTCATCGGCGTCGTCAAGTCATACTGCTCGCGGGTCGGCACCGGGCCGTTCCCCACCGAGCAGGACAACGAGATCGGCAAAGCCATCCACCGCACCATCGAGATGCACGGCGGGCGCGAGCGCGGTTCCGTGACGGGCCGGCCGCGACGCTGCGGATGGCTGGACGGCGTGGTGCTGCGCCACACCGCCGAGCTGAACGGCGTGACCGGCCTGGCCGTCGGGATGCTGGACGTGCTGAGCGCCTTCGAAACGCTCAAGGTCTGCACGGCTTACAAGTTGGACGGCCGAGGGCTGCACAGCTTCCCCGCGAGCCTCACGGCCGTGGAAAGGGTCGAACCGGTCTACGAAGAGCTGGAGGGCTGGTGCTGCGACGTCTCCGACGTGACCAGGTGGGAGGAGCTTCCCCCGCAAGCCCGACGCTACCTGGCGGCGGTGGAAGAACTGGCGGGCGCACCGGTGGAGTTCGTCTCCGTCGGCCCCGAAAGAAAACAGGTAATCGAACGCGAGCCCGATGGCTAAGGCCCCAGAAAAACTGCCTGGCCACGTGGCCATCATCATGGACGGCAACGGGCGCTGGGCGCGCCGGCAGGGCCTGCCCCGCAACGAAGGGCATCGGGCCGGGATCGAGAACCTGGGCACCGTCACTCAGTGTTGCATTGATCTGGGCATTCCGGTCCTGACGATCTACGCACTCAGCACGGAGAACCTGCAGCGGCGTCCCCGTTCCGAGATCCAGTTCCTGATGAGGGGCTTGAGCAGGTTCCTCCGCGAAAAAAGGCAGGAGCTTGTCGAGAAGGGGATTCGTTTCAAACACATCGGGCGTCTCGACGAGCTGCCTCGCGGCGTGCAAAGGCACTTGCGCCTGACCGAGGAGGCCACCGCCGACTGCGGCACCCTGACGCTCGCAGCGGCCATCAACTACGGCGCGCACCGAGAGATCACCGACGCCGTGCGGGCCATCGCGCGCAAGGTGAAGGATGGGGACCTCGACCCCGAAGATATAGACGAGGGCTCCGTTGAGGAGCACCTCTACACGGACGGGCTACCGGCGCTGGACCTGCTGATCCGCACGGGCGCCGAGAAGCGCGGGCGGGTGAGCAACTTCCTGCTCTGGCAGCTTTACTACGCCGAGTTGTATCTGACCGACGTTCTCTGGCCGGACTTCGGCCAGGAGGAATTCATCGAAGCCCTCCGGGACTTCGCACGCAGGGAGCGCCGCTTCGGCGGCCTGCACAAAGACGAGAGAAAAAGCAGGCGTCGTGTCGCGGGCTCCCAACGGTCCAAATCAAGTTAATGCACGTCCGGGCAGTGAAACCCGACAGCCCCAGAAAGATAGGCCCCAACAGATGAGTTCCCCCAGCAGCAGCGGCAAGGAATTGGCCCCCCCGGCGGCGGAGACGCTCGTGCAGGTGGCGACCGGCGACAGGACCTCCGTGCTGGGGCGCACGCGGATCGGCCTGCTGGTGGTCGGCGGGGTTGTGCTGCTGTTCGTCGTGGACTCGACGTGGGACGCCGGCTTTATCTACGCAGCCGTCGGAGCGGCCATCGTCGCCGTTGCGCTGGACGAGTATGCACGCCTTGTCCGGCGCACAGGCACAGACGTGAGCAGGCCGCTTCTGGTGGTCTGCGGCGTTGCGCTGTTCCTTGTGCAATGGGCAGGCTGGGCCTGGCCGAACCTTTTCCCCGACCCGTGGGTTTCGGGCTCCGTGTTCCTGGGCCTGATCCTTATGGGCATGCTCACGGGCCGCGTCCTGCGCGCGCAGATCGAAGGCGCCACCCAGAGCGTGGCCGTGGCCATGGCAGGATTGCTGTACATCCCGGTGCTCCTGGGTTTTCTGACGGCCATCCGCATCGAGTGGGGCATGGCGGGGCTGGTCACCGTGGTGACCGTGTGCAAGATAGGATCTTCGGGCGCCTACTTCGCCGGGAAGTCCCTTGGCCGCGCCAAACTGGCGCCCGCAGTGAGCCCAAACAAGACGGTTGCCGGCGCGGTGGGGGCCGTCGTGGCTAGCGTGGCCGCCGCCTGTGCCCTCAGCTTCTCCCCCTGGGCCGTGATGAGCGCAAGGACGGCCCTCCTTTACGGAGTGGCGGCGGCGATAGTGGCGATGCTGGGGGATCTGGCCGCCTCCCTGCTCAAGCGCCAGGCGGACCTGAAGGATTCGGCCCGGATGCTGCCAGGCGTTGGCGGCATGCTGGACATTGTTGACGACGTGCTGTTCCTGGCTCCGGTGAGCTATCTGTTCTTCCGTTGCTTCTGCGTGTGAGCCTGAAGGGGTCAAGGACATTGCAGAGGACCTTACAGGTCGGCGGGCAGGATGAGGTGGTCAGGCTGTTCGGACCGCGCGACAACTACCTGAAGCAGCTCCGCAGCGCTTTCGAAGTGGAGCTGGTCGCGCGGGCGGGCGAGCTGCGCATTGACGGCCCGGAGGAGAACGTACGCCGATGCGAGGCCGCCTTGATGGCCATGGAGCAGGAGCTGAACAAGGGAGGCACCGTAACGCAAGAGATGGTCGAGCGGCTGATCGAGAAGGAGAATGCAGGGCCGCCCCAGACCCCGAGGCAAGGCGCTGAAGGCCAGGACCTGTGGCCTGGGGCCGCGCCGCGCACGCCCGGCCAGGCCGCCTACGTCAGGGCCATGCTGGGCAGCGACGTCGTCTTCTGCATCGGTCCGGCGGGCACCGGCAAGACGTTCCTGGGCGTTGCCATGGCCCTGAACTACCTGCGCCGGGGTTCCCTGGGCCGGATCGTGCTGTGCCGTCCGGCGGTGGAAGCCGGCGAGAGCCTGGGGTTCCTGCCCGGCGACATATACGCCAAAGTGAATCCCTACCTGAGGCCGCTCTACGACGCGCTGCACGACCTGATGGACGTCAGCAAGGTGAAACGATATATTGACAACGACGTTATCGAGATACTTCCTCTGGCCTTCGTGCGCGGGCGGACGCTGGACAACGCCTTCATCATCCTGGATGAAGCCCAGAATTGCACCGTCAGCCAGATGAAGACGTTCTTGACCCGGCTGGGCGTTCGTGCCAGACTGGTGGTCACGGGCGACATCACACAAGTGGACCTGCCGTCCAGTGAGAAAAGCGGACTGGTGGATGCCCAGGAGAGGCTAAGAGACGTGCCCGGTATCAGATTCATCTGGCTCACCGAGAAGGATATTGTGCGGCACCGGTTGGTGCGCCTGATACTGAACGCCTACCATCGAGACCCGACCAACTCACCCAGGGCCAAACCTGACGCAGAGGAGCCGGCGGATGGCTCAGGATAAGACGCAGGAAACGCGTGCCGCGGGCGAGAAGAAGCGCGGTCGGCCTGCCCGACGCCGGCTGGCACTGCCCCAGGTAGGCGTCGGTCGCGCCGTGCTGTTCCTGCTCTTCGCTGGCGCGGTTTATGGCCTGCTGGTGTCCGGCCAGCCCCCGCTGGAAGTTGAACAGGGCAAGGTATCCCTCCGGGATTTCAAGGCTCGCACCGGTTTCGCGCGCACGAATCTGGAGGAGACCCGTACCGTCCGGGAGCAGGCCAGGCTGGACGAACCCCCGGTATTTCGGCTCGTCCGGGACCAGTGGGACCTGGGTGTCGAGAAGCTGCTCACCGCCCTCCAGGAGGGCGAGAAATCGCTGCTGTGGCAGGGAATGCCGGACAGCTTCGACAGGGGCGGCATGGCCAGGCTGACGCCGACCGTTCAGGACAAGCTCGACCGCATCACCGAGGCGCTCCAGAACCTGTCGCAGCAGTATCTGGTCAGCCCCGCCGATCTGGCGCGGCCCCTCGTGCAGGCAAAGGAAACGCCGCAGGCCCTGCTGCGTGAGCCGTCAGGCGAAGAGCGCAGAGTCCCGATCTCGGCCCTTGTGCCTCTGGACGGCGAGACAGAGCAGTTCCGCAAAGCCTTTGCGCCGGCCCTGGAAGGCCTGGAGCCCCCTGAGGCGGCGCTGGCCCGCCAGGGGTTTGCCCTGGTGCTGAGGCCCAACGTGGAGCTGGACCTGGAGCGCACCGTGGAGAACGCCGAACTGGCCGGCCAGAGAAAGCCAGCGGTCACCGAGATAGTGGAGAAGGGACGCCTTCTGCTGGCCAAGGGAAGCGAAGTGCGCAGCCAACACATTGACGACCTGCTCAGGGAACGGCATCAGTACTGGGCCAGCCGCGAGGGCCGGATGGTGCGCATTCAACAGCTCTTCGGGCTGGCCGTGCTGCTGCTCATCGTAATGGGCGGAGCGGTGGCCTACGTGAACCGCTACCGCCCCGAACTGCTGACACGAAGGCCTCAGATGCTGTCCTTTGCGCTGCTGACGCTGGCGCTGGTAGCGACGGCACGGCTCTGCGTGGCGTACGGCATCAGCCCGCTGTGGGTGCCTCTGCCGATGATGGTGATGATCATGTGCCTGGTCTACGACCAGCCGTTCGGCGTGGGCGTCGCATTCTTCTACGCGTTGCTGGTGCGGCTCGGCTGCGCCGGGGCCGACCTGGAGTTCTTCGTCCTATTCCTCGGGGGGACGGTTGCCGTACTGCTCACCGGCAAGGTGCGAGCGCGCAGCACGTTGATCGTGGCCGGCATACTGACGGGCGCCGTTCAGTTCTGCGCAGTGTGGGGCCTGGGCCTGATATCGGCACTGGACGGCTCCATGGTGCCGCTGCGCTTCTGGCAGTCGCCCCTGCTGGTCATGTCCCTGGTGGGACTGGCCAACGGCGTCCTGAGCGGCTTTGTCGTCAGCGGCATCCTGCCGGGCATTGAAAGGCTGTTCGGGGTCACGACGGACATCCGTCTGCTGGAATGGAGCGATCCGAACCAGCCGCTGCTCCAGCGCCTGCTGCTGGACGCACCGGGCTCCTACCACCACAGCATGGTGGTGGGAAGCCTGGCCGCCGAGGCCGCCGAGGCCATCGGCGCAAACCCATTGCTGGCCCGCGTCAGCGCCTATTTCCACGACGTCGGCAAGCTGAAGAAGCCGGAGTACTTCGCTGAAAACCTGCCCGAGGGGGCCAAGAACCCCCACGACGAACTCTCCCCCACCATGAGCAGTCTCATTATCACCGCGCACCCCAAGGAGGGGGCGGAGATGGCGGAGACATACGGCGTGCCGCTGGAAGTGCGGGACGTCATACTCCAGTCCCACGGCTCCAGCGTGGTCAAGTACTTCTGGGGCAAAGCGAGGGACAAGGAAGCCGAGCGCGGCGCCAACGGCACCCGGCACGGCGAGATGGAAGAGCGGACCTTCCGCTACCGCATGCCCAAACCCAAGAGCAAAGAAGCCGCCATCGTGATGCTGTGCGACGCCGTGGAGAGCGCCGGCCGATCCTTGAAATCCCCCTCGACTGGCCAGCTCCGCAACCTCGTCCAGGACATCATCTTCGACAGGCTGCACGACGGCCAGCTCGACAGCTCCGGCCTGACCATAACCGATATGAAGCAACTGGAGGACAGCCTGGTGCGGGGCCTGACGGCCGTGTTCCACAACCGCGTCAGCTACCCCGGCCAGGAGAAGCTGGAACGCCAGGAAGAGGAGGGGCAGGAAGCCGCCCCGTCGGCCCGGAGCAACAGCAATGCAGGTGGAAGTGTGCAACAGGCAGAGCGCCCTTGAGTGCCCGGCCGAAGCCGTTCGGGAAGTCATCCGTCTGGCCCTCGAAAAGGAGGGCGGAGACGCCGAACTGAGCGTGGCACTGGTCGGCGACGCGGAGATGGCGGCGCTGAACGAGCGCTTTATGGGCAGCGACGCCGTCACCGACGTCCTGGCCTTCCTCTACGAAAGCGAGGGCAAGTTCATCAACGGCGAGATCGTTGCCAATGCGGAACTGGCGGTGCGCGAGTCGGCCTCCAGGCCCCACGACGCTGCGGATGAACTGATGCTATACGTCGTCCACGGCCTTCTTCATCTGTTGGGTTACGACGATGACAGTCCCGAAGCGACCCAACGGATGCGCCGGCGCGAACAGGACATCCTGCGCGCAGCCGGACGGGCCGTGGCGTTCTGATGCTTCTTTCGGAGGAACGCATCTTGTTTGGAGGCGCTGAGTTACCGCTCTTATGGGCGGCCGTGTTCCTGGCGGCGCTGGCGGAGACGGCTCTGCGTTTCGTCTCGCTGTCCAAGCTGGAAGAAGAACTGAAAAGCCCGGCCGCGAAGGGACGCTACTCGCGGTACCTGGAGCATGAGAGGGCGGCCTCGGCCTTCTGCGTGCTGGCGCGGGTGGTTTGCAGCGTGGCCTTCGTGACCCTGGTCGTCCGGCAGGCAATGCAGGACTCCGGGCGGCTGCTTCCCGCGGCCGCGGCCGCCGCTCTGCTGCTTGTGCTCGCCCAGTTGGCGGCAAGGGCCGTCGGGCGGAAGTGGTCCACCGGGATCCTTCTGGTCTTGCTGCCTCCGGTCTCCTGGCTGTCCTATCCGCTCCGTCCCCTCCAGATGACGGGGCGCCGGCCGGCTGTCGGGGACAGCGAAGAGCCGGAGCCGGAGGTGGTTGACGCCGCCAAGGAAGAGATCCGGGTCGCCCTGGAGGACGGCGCGGCCGAAGGCGCCCTCGAAGCCGAAGAAATGCAGATGATCGAGGGCATCCTGAAGTTCCCCGACGTGGACGTTGCCGAGATCATGACCCCAAGACCCGACATAGAATACCTCGCCGCCGACATGTCCGTCCGCGACGCGCTCAAGGAGCTCCAGTCGCTTCACCACAGCCGCATACCGGTCTATGAGGACACGCTGGACAGGGTGCTGGGCATCGTGTACGTCAAGGACCTCCTGTCGGCCTTAACCCGCGAGGACAACGACGGGATCACCTTGCGCGACGTGATGCGGGAGCCGCTCTTCGTGCCCGAGACGAAGACGGTCGGCCCGCTCCTGCAGCAGTTCCAGAACCAGCACGTGCAGATCGCCATGGTGCTCGATGAGTACGGCGGCGTCAACGGCATCGTCACCGTCGAAGACATCATGGAAGAGATCGTCGGCGAGATCGAAGACGAATACGATGAGGAAGACCGCGAGAACCGCATCCTTCGCCGCTCCTCGGGCGCCATCGAGGTGGACGCCAGAGTGCACATAGACGAGATCAACGACTTGCTGGACCTGAACATCCTCGAGGACGAGGATTACGACACGGTCGGCGGCTACGTGATGGACCACTTCGCGCGCGTGCCGGAACCCGGCGAGGAATTCCGGGCCGACGGCGTGCTGGTCCGCATTCTGCAAAGCGACAAGAGACGCGTGCGCCGCGTCCTGATCAAGCGCTGACTCGCCCTTCACCAAACACGCCGCACTTGCTCTCACCGCCGCGCTTGCTGTGAGCCATTTGCTTTGATCGTAACTGTTGAGGAGGTGTTGCTTTAGCAGAGACAGTGGAATGTTCTTACCCCAGATTCGGGTCGTCTCAGGGACCCAGGAGGGCTTCTGTGATTGGCCGGTCGCCATTTCACCCCAGAGTTTTTTCTCTCTTGGAAAGTACTGGCCTGCCGGCCTGTGTATAAGCCCGCCGCGTGCGGGCGGCATCTGCTTAGCCCCGCGCGTGAGCGCGGGGTGTGGAGAGGCAAGGAATATCCCAGCCCCCGCAGGGGGCGGCAGAGCTGTTGGTTCCGTGGTAGAGTTCTGCCGCCCCCTGCGGGGGCTAACCTCAATAGGACACTGAGGTCCACGGGCTCACACCCGTGGCTATATGACTGCCGCCCCTGCGGGGCTGGTTACCGTGGCCCGCCGACTCAGCGTGAGGCTAAACAGGTAATGTGCCGGGAGGCTGTTGGTACGGCGGCCCCCGCGCCGGACTAAGGACGCTCCGCTTTGCGCGGGAGCCCAGAATTGCCTGCCAGAGGCTAACATCGCAAATGCCTCGAACTTAGAAAGAACTTGACGTAAGCCGTGGCAGCCCGTAGAATAGCGCGGGGTTACCGTAAGAACTCGGGAACGGCAGCGGGGATTCTATATCCGCCGGCCGTTTAGCAACCAACCGGAGAATACTGATGGGAAGACAGTTGAGCATTGAGCCGCTTGAGGAACGTATCCTGCTGGGCGCGGTTGTCATCGACGTTGACAATGAGTATCTCCTGGAGGCCGGCGACTGGGCAGTGACCGCGGCCGGGGAGTTGTTCGCCGAGGTGGAAACCGGACAGGCCGTGCTGAAGATCACGGACCTGGGCGGCCTTGGCGCCAACGGGCGCGTTGACCCCGATGAGATCACGGCGGTCTTTGCCGGCGACAACCTGCGAATGACCACGTACGTGGGCATCAACGGCTCCATCATCACCAACCTGACTCCTGGCGGTGAGGGGGGCGAGGGCCTGAATCTGAGCACCATCCGGAGACTGGACATCGGCGGCAGCATCGTGGGCGACATCATCGCCGGAGGCGGTGTCCACAATGTGACGGCGACTTCGGTGCGAGACATTATCGTCGGCGTGCGGGCAAGCTACCTGGGCATAGACACCGACGCGGACGCAGTATACGACCTGCAACTGTATTCGTACCGGCCCGAGCCACTTGAACCCGGCGGGTCGATCTCCAACATCGACATCAGCTTTGCCACAGGCACCGAACTGCTGGCTGGTAACGGCGGCGAAGGCGCTCCGGGCGGCAGTGTCTCGAACATTACGTTCACGGGCGGCGACGATGACATACAAATAAGGGCCGGCACTGGCGGGTGGCCTGACACATACGCCGTGAACGCCGGGGACGGTGGCAGCGTCTGGGCGGTGAACATCGAGAATCTGGACGGTGACGTCACGATCTGGGCCGGCGACATCTGGCAGTATGCCCCCGACCTCAGCCGAATTGGTGCCAACGGAGGCAGCATTCGGGATATCAACGTCCAGGCAACGGGCCGCTTCCGCGCATACGCGGGCGGGGGCGGCGAAGGACTGGTGCGCGGCGGCCCGGGTGGCAGCGTTACGAACGTGACGCTCGAACTGGGCGCTGATAACACAGATCTGTCCGTGATCAATGCGGGATATGGCGGATCGGGCTACGGAGACCGTGGCATCGGCGGGATTGGCGGGTCCGTGGTCAACGTGACGGCTTCATCCTACTTCGGCGTCGAGGCCGCTGGCGGCGAGGGCGGTTGGGGAACCCAGGGTGGCGGCGCTGGCGGGTCGCTCCGGAACCTGACGATTGACGCTTACGACAACCAGGGCGACGGCTCTGTCTACTACCAAGCCGGCGACGGCGGCCAGGGTTACGGCAGATCCGGCGGCGCGGGCGGAAGCATCGTCAATGCACAGATCCGCAGCCTCTCGGGCGATATCCACGCTTATGCCGGCTACGGCGGCGAGGGTTATTACCGGGGCGGCGTGGGCGGTTCCATCCTGCGCAGCACCTTCCACGAGAGAGATATTCAGGACTCTAACGTGATAGTGCTGGCGGGACGCGGCGGGGGCGCCAGCGGGGAAGGCTGGGGCGGCGCCGGCGGACGGGTCGAGAACGTGGACGTGCAGGCCGGCAACATAGTCGCGATCGGAGGCGCCAGCGGCGGCAGCGGCGGCGAAGGCGGCGGCGGCGGCGGACGCCTGGCGAATGTCTCTGCCCTGTCGGCCCTCGGCTACATGGACATATATGGCGGAGCTGGCGGGAACAGCGCCATACGTGGCGGCACAGGCGGGTCCGTGCTCAATGTCGAGGCACGGATCCTGAACGGGCCGGTGGCGATCTACGGGGGCGACGGCGGCAGCGGTCTCATCGGCGCCCACGGAGGGACAGTGAGGAACGCCGTCGTCTGGGCCGGTTCCGATACATCCTACGTGGACGGCGGCGACGGCGGCGACGGCATGTCTCGCGGCGGCAACGGCGGCTCCGTGTCCGGACTCAAGGTGCAAAGCGCCGGGGACTTCCAGGCGTCCGGCGGCGACGGCGGCTCGTCTTTCGAGCAGGGCGGACGCGGCGGGTCCGTAGCCGGCGTGGACGTCTGGGCAGGGCAAATAGTGCTTGAGGCCGGCGACGGCGGAGCCGGCGAGCGCGGCGGAGCCGGCGGCTCCGTGCTACGCATTGACGCCGTCTCCAACGGCGCGGACGACAGCATTATCATTCACGCCGGCCGCGGCGGCGAAGGCGGCGGCTACGGCGGAGCCGGCGGCATCGTCTCGCGCGTGGTCGCCGAGGCCGAGGGCTCCATCAGAATCAACAACCCCAACGGCTACGGTCACGGCGGCGACGGCATGTATCGCGGCGGAGCAGGGGGCTCCGTCTCCAGACTCAAGCTGACAAGCGGCAATCACATAACGGTAAACGCCAGCAACGGCGGCCACTCTGCCCGGAACGGCGGCGCAGGCGGCAGCATCCGCAGCGTGGACGGCGTGGCAATCTACGGCGTCACGGTGAGCGCCGGCTCAGGCGGCAGTGGCGCTGAGGGCGGCAGCGGCGGCCCCGGCGGTAACATCGTGAATGTGGATACCGCCTCCGCGCAAGGCTTTTCCCTCTATTGCGCCGGCCGCGGCGGCAGTGGCGGCCGCGACGGCGGACGGGGCGGCTCGATCTACAACACCGATCCCTACTCTCTGGGTGACTGCGGAGTGCACGGCGGCGACGGCGGCTCCGGTGTGATGCGCGGCGGTGACGGCGGCTCTGTGGTCAATCTCGTCATAGGAGCCGGAGAGGACGAGATCGAGGTCTATGGCGGGCATGGCGGCAACGCCTCGGGCGAGGGCGGCATCGCTGGAAGCGGCGGCCACCTGCGCCGCATCCGCACCTCCGTGGCCAACAGTGAGGGCGACTTTGACTACTTCGGAGGTGGCAACGGCGGTGACGCCGATTACGGCTACGGCGGCGCCGGCGGCGATGTGGCCGGTCTGTCCTACAAGGACGTCCGCCACAGCCCCTTTATCACGGGCGGCGAAGGCGGCGACGGCTATCGTCGCGGCGGGCGCGGCGGTAACGTGACGAACGTCCGCGCTGAGGCCGCCAACGAAGGCAACGCCATGGTCGTCGTGGCTGGCGACGGCGGCCATTCTTATGGGCGCGCCGGAGCCGGCGGCCGGGTCTCGAATGTCGTCTTGAAGGCCCACAGGTACGGAGTGTACGCTGAAGCCGGAGACGGCGGAGACAGCTACGACAGCGGCGAGGGCGGATTCGGAGGCAGCGGCGGCTCCGTCACCAACGTCCGCATCCACACCACAGGCGGTGAAGGCATTGTGGAGGGCGGAGAGGGCGGCGAAGGCTACATTGACGGCGGCGCCGGCGGCAGCATCTCCCGGCTGCGCATGGACATTGACGGCGGCGAGCCGGAAAACGGCGATCCGATGGGTCTGGTGTTCAGCGGCGACGGCGGTTACGGGGTCACAGGCCGCGGCGGCGATGGCGGCAGCATCACCAGCACGACTGTGGACCTCACCGGAGGCGAAGGCTACATCGAGGCCGGCGACGGCGGCGACGGGTGGTTCCGCGGAGGCCGGGGCGGCTCTATCGCCGGCACAAACGTCAACGCCGGGGGAAATATCCAAGCTGACGCCGGCTACGGCGGCGATGCCGACTGGCTGGGCGTCGGCGGCGCCGGCGGCTCGGTCAGCAGGTCGCGCTTCATCTCCGGTGCCGGCGATGTGTACGTATACGCGAACGACGGTGGCGACGGAGGCGAAGGCGGCGGTCGCGCCGGGTCCCTCGCCCACCTGACCACCCAGTCCGGCCTTGACGAGGCCGTCTACCTGCAAAGCGGCGGCGGCGGCGACGCCGACTACGGGCGGGCGGGCCAC
>DAOVRD010000269.1 GCA_030628375.1 Planctomycetota bacterium | reverse complement strand
CGCCACCAGGGCACGCCCGGCATGCCGCCTATCCAGGCCCCCCGCGCCACGACGGGTTCATCCTGGGCCAGGTGTTCCTTGACCCGCCGGGCGTTCCCGCGGTAGCGCATCATGTAGCCCACGCACGTAAGGAGGTCCTTGCCCTTGAGCGCTTCGAGGATCCGGCGGGGCGTCTGGCGATCCTTGCCGATCGGTTTCTCCACGAAGAAGGGGATGTCGCGATCAATGAGGGCCAGCTCTATGTCCCCGTGCGCGTGCGGGGGCACGCAGACGTACACTGCATCCAACTCGTGCGCGTCCAGCATCTCCACGTGGTCGGTGTGAGCGGCGCAGCCGGCGAAGCGCGCAGCGGCCTCAGCCGACCGGTCAGCATCCACGTCCATGCAGGCGACGACCTGCGCCTCCGGCACCTTGCCAAGGGCATCCATGTGGGCCTTGGCAATCCCACCCGTACCGATGAACCCTATGCGGACTGCCACGGTTGAGCATCCTCCACCTGAAGAGCCGAGTTTCCGAGAGCCGTGCCTTATATCACAGGGGACTGTGGGAATCAAACCGCCCCGCTTCGATGGCGACGACGCGCTGGGCACCGTCCCGCCGCACGATCAGATCGGCGCGTCCCAGAGTGCCCATGCAGGTCTCGTAGTTCCTCACGTCCACTCGCTCGAACTGCTCAAGGGCATCCTCCTGCGACCGCCCGCCCAGCACGTGCCGGGCCACAAGGGCCTGGCGGATGGTGTCCAGCGGCTGCACGAGGAAGACCGACAGGTCCAGCAGGTCCGGCAGGCCGGCCCAGCGCCCCTGATCCAGCAACAGGAAATTGCCCTCAGCAATCACCACCCTTTCGCCGGGCCCGACCTGGATGCCGTTCTCCACAGGATCGTGAATGCGGCGGTCATAGCGGGGGATCGCCACAGCGGGCTCGGTCTTGAGCCGGACGAGGGCGTCGCGAAACGCTTCGGCGTCCATGGTCTGAGGAAGTCCCTTAAACACCCGCAGCGGGACCGTCCCGCCCTGCCCGTCGTCCACGAGATGCGAGTCCAGATAGGCGTTGGGATAGTGGAACCCATCCATCGGGCACGCGGCGGCCGCCAGCCCCCTGTCCGAGAACGCCCTGGCGATCACTTCCCGCACCAGCGCGGCGAACACGGATTTGCCCGAAGCCCCAGGGCCGGCCACACCCACCACCAGCCGCCCCTCCCGCCCCTCGGCCATGCCGGCGATGGCCTGACAGGCAGGCAGGTAGAACCGCCACAACTCGACCTCGCTGATGTTCGCCGCCACCTCGTGCCCGGCCACGTCGAGCCGCATCTGCGGGCAGATGGCGGCGGCACGCCGGAACAGCTCCAGCCTCTCGCCCGCCCCCTCATCCACCCGAACGCCGATAGCGCGGAAAGCCTCGGTGACCGGATCGGCGCGAATGCAGCGCTGTGCCTCGTCCGCGTCGCGCCGGGATAACGGTTCATCCCCCGCTGCACGACGAAGCAGATCGCTGAGCGCATGTGCCTCTGACGGTCCGGGCATCGTCCTTCACCGCAGCGTCAAGGTACCCGCCGGTTCGACAGGACTCACCCGCGCATCAGCTTCTCGGCGGCGGCGGGACTGAGCGCCTTGACGACCTCGACCACCAGCTTCAGCGTCGCATCGTAATCGGCAGTATGAATGATGCCCGCATGGCTGTGGATGTAGCGAGCAGGCACACCGGGGAAGACGCTTGGCACCCCTCGGGCGTGCAGGCTGATGGGGCGAGCGTCGGTCGCGCCGCCCTCCATCAGGCTGAGCTGATGCGGTATCTTCTTCTTCGCCGCCACGTCGAGCACGAAGTCGTTGAAGCGATGATGGGCTATGGTGCCGGCGTCCAGGAAGTAAATGACAGGCCCCTTGCCCATCTCGACCTTCACCTCACCCTCGATCCCCGGCACGTCGGTGGCCAAACCGACCTCCAGGACAATGCAGAAGTCCGGATTGACGACCACGGCCGCCGTTTTCGCCCCACGGGTCCCCACCTCCTCCTGGGTGGTGCCGACTCCGTAGACCGTGTTCGGGTGGGCGATCTTCTGGAGGGCCTGGAGGACCTCTATCATTAGGGCGCACCCGACGCGGTCGTCCCAGGCCTTCGCCAGCAAGTGTTTGCCGTCGCCCAGACGCCTGAACTTCTCCTGGGGCACAATGGGGTCGCCGATACGCACACCCAGTTTCTGCTGCGCGTGTTTCTTATCGCGCGCGCCCACGTCAATGAACATCTTCTTCCTTCTGACGACCTTGTCGCGTTCTTCCCTCGGCATCACGTGCGGCGGCGTGCAGCCTATGACGCCGTCCAGGTCCCCCTTGTGCGTCTTAACGCTCACCACGTGCCCCAGGAGCACCTGGTCGAGCCACCCGCCCAACGGCGCGAACCGGATGTAGCCGTCGTCCGTTATGTCCTTGACCATGAACCCGACCTCGTCCATGTGGGCGGGGATTATGATACGGGGGTGCTCGTTCTTGCCCGCCTTCTTGCAGATGAGGCTTCCCAGATTATCCTCCTCGAACTCGCCCAGACCCTGGAGGCGATCCCGCATGAAGTCCCGCACCCGGTCTTCGAATCCGGGCACACCGTCAATCTGAGTCAACTCCTCCAGCAACTGCAGCGTCTCCTGTCTCATAGCCCGAGTCCTCTCTGAAGGGCCAAACGGGGGCACGGCCATGCGTCCCGGGCGCAGCCGGGGGCCGCACGCCCACCCAGTATAGCGCCCAAAGGGCGGCAATCAAGCTGCGCGGCGCCGCAGGCGGGTCCCTGCGCCCACGCACGCCAGTGGCGGCGCGTCTCGCCGGGCCCGGGCGTTTACTTGAGAAGGCGTCCGGCGTACAATCGTAGAAGAAGTTCGGACCTTGAACACTGGCGCCACATTCGGCGACAAATATAAGAGGGAGTAGTGCGACAAGATCACCAAGGTTGACGTGTGCGTGGGTTGAATGGCCCACGGGAGGGAGTGACATGAAAGCGAAAGGTTCGTTTGCAGCGTTGTTTGCCGCCGTGCTGGTCATCGGCTTGCTGTTGGGCGGGGTGCTCAATGTGCCCGCTCCGGCCGCGGCGGCGCGTGAGGCCGAGACAGAGGCGGCCGAGAATGCCGAGAGACTGGATGAGCTGAGGGACTTCGCCGGGAAGCTGGAAACGCTCTTCGAGAGCGCCGCGCAGGCCGCTAGCCCCGCCGTGGTGTCCGTAACGGCCATCCGGAAGTACCGTGTTACAGTCCGTGACCCGCTCGAAGACCTCTTCCGTCTCGACGATCTCTTCGGGCGTCGGTTCGGAGACCGGTTCCGCCGCCAAGCTCCAAGGGAGCGGGAACTTGAGAGACGTGTGCTTGGCTCCGGCGTGATCCTGGACGCGGAAGGCCACATCCTGACCAACAATCACGTCGTAGCCGACGCGACCGAACTGCAGGTCAAGCTGGCCGACGGCCGCACCTTCGACGCCGAACTGGCCGGCAGCGACACAAAGACCGAACTGGCCGTCATTAAGATCAAGGGCAAGCCCGGCCACCTGCCGGTCGCCAAGCTCGGCGACTCCGATAAGATTCATGTCGGCCAATGGGTGCTGGCCATCGGCGATCCGTTTGGGCAGTTGCACACCGTGAGCGCCGGCATCATCAGCGCGAAGGGGCGCACCGGCTTCGGAAGGTTCGCCCAGTACGAGGATTGGATCCAGACCGACGCGGCCATCAATCCGGGCAACAGCGGCGGGCCGCTGGTCAACTTGCAAGGCGAGGTCATCGGCATCAACACCTTCATCATCAGCAAGGCCGGCGGGAACCTGGGCATCGGCTTCGCCATCCCCGTCAACATGTTCAAAGAGATCCAGGACGACCTCGTAGCGGGCCGCGAGATAGAGAGAGGGTTCCTGGGCGTTTACCTGAAGGACCTGACGCCCGAGCTGGCCGAAGCTTTTGACTACGAGGGCACGGATGGCGTCCTGATAGACGAGGTCACAGAAGGCTCTCCGGCGGAGGAGGCGGGCCTGAAGGCCGGCGACATCATCATTGAATACGACGGGCGCGAGGTATCTACGATGAGCGAACTGAAGCGCCGTGTCGCGGCCACCGAGCCCGGATCAAGGGCGAAGGTGGAGGTCTGGCGGGACGGCAAGGAACGAACTGTCACGGTCAAGACGGGAGACCTGGCCACGGCTACCCAAACAGTGCGCGATTGGCTGGGAATCCACGTGCAGACCTTGACCAAGGAAATGGCTCAGAACATGGGCTATCCCGACCTGCAGGGCGTTCTGGTGGCAGACGTGGATGAACACAGCCGCGCCGCCCGCTACATCTCCCCCGGCGACGTGATCCTGGAGGTCAACAAGAAAAGGGTTAGATCCGTGGAGGAATACCGCGAACTGATGGGGAAAGTCAAGCCCGAGGCCGGCGTCCTGCTGCGTGTGCTGGGTGCCACGACCGGACGGAGTCGCTTCCTACTCCTGCGCGGAGAGCCCCGGCGGTAGCGACGTCCGGACAACCAGCGTCAAGAGACACGGCCTGGCGGGTCGCGCCGGGGGGAACCTGGCGAACTCAGTCCCCCTCCTCCCGGCGACGGTCCGACTCCTCTTCCCCCTTCCCGCGGCTCAGGATGTCGTCCCCACGCGGCAGCTTTCGCAGCACGTACACGACCGCCGCCACTATCAAAACCACGTACAGCCCGAAAAAGAGCACGGTGCGGACCAGTCCGTACTCCGGCGTGGCGTCAAGCGGGTCCGGCAAGTTCGCGGGATTTATCCCCATCCGTTCCTCCAGCCGAATAGCCGGGCCATTGTGGGCGGCCTCTGCCCCTACGCGCTTGCGGGTAGGGCCAGCTCACACGGGCCGCGCGGCCAGGGCGCTGCAGCCGGGCGCATCTTTGTGATTGCGCGCAATTGACAGCAGGTACTCGGGGTATCCCCCGCCTGCGTCCGCCAAAGCGACCTCGTAGAGCTTCCGCACCGTCTCGGAGTTGGCCTCGGCGACGTTGGTCTGGTAAGGCGACTCCGCCTTCAGATCATAGAGGAACGGCCCTGTGCCGTCCACCTTGCAGTTGAAGAACCAGCGCTCGGTGATCACCGCGAGACCCGCGCCCCAGCCGACGGTCGCATGGTCCCGGACGGCTTTCCCCGCCAGTGCCTCCTCGAAGAACGGGATGCCGTCAATAGGCTCCGGCGGCTCGATCCCGGCGAACCGAAGCATCTCCGCCGACAGGTCATGGTGCTGCACGATGATGTCGCTCCTCTGGCCGGCCCCCTTCCCCTCGGGATGCCTGACGAAAAGAGGAATGTCGAAAACGGAAGGATCAGCGGGGTATCCCCTCTTGCCCATGTACTGCCTGTCGCCGATAGAGTGGCCGTGGTCGGAGGTAACGATCAGGAGCGAGTTGTCCAGCAGGCCCATCTTCTCCATCGTCTCGGTGAAGTAGCCGAACCATCGGTCGCACATGGTCACCAGGCCGCTGTAATTGGCCTGCGTGCGGCGCAGCAGCTCCGGGCTCATGGCCGACGTGTCGGAGTAGCCGCTCACCACCTGCTGGGGGCCGTCGGAGTCGTCGTACATCTTGCGGTAGTGCTCGGGGACGAACCAGGGCTCGTGCGGATCGAAGCTTTCGACGGCCAGGAAGAATTGCTCGGCGTCCCGGTTCTGCCCGAGCCATCTGACGGCCTCGATGAAGACCCGCGCATTGAAGTAGTCCTCCTCCCTGGTCCGGTCGTGCATGTTCTTGAGGCACTGGCGGATAAAGGCGATCTT
>DAOVRD010000162.1 GCA_030628375.1 Planctomycetota bacterium | reverse complement strand
TGATTCAGAAGTGCCCCCAGCGACGGGGGCGCCACAAAAAGGTCTGCGATTCCTGCGCGTGTTCGAGCAAGGTTCAGCCCAGGCCCACGCCCAGGCTGCTGACATTCTTGGCGTCTCACGGCAGCCAGTCTATCAGCTGATCTGGCTTGTGATGAAGTCGCCTCAGGAGATCAGAGACTACCTTGTCGCGAACAGCGATGATGACAGACTGGGCGGTCGGGTCCCATGATTCATTGGCTTTCAGTACATTCACCAGCTTTCGTTCGCCCAGATCCTCGGGGATCAGGCGAAGGTTCTCCCGCTGTCCCATCGCCTCTATTCCCTTGGCCTTGAGGTAAGCGCTGGCAGGGTGATCGATTTCAAAGAAGCTCACCCCGGGGAATTCCGGCGCCAGACGCCAAAGCCCAGAGCCATCAAGTCCCGCGCCAGTTTCCGGGCGAAAGCTTTGTCGGCGCGGGTGTGGCTCAAGAAAACCGTAGGCAAAGTCGCCCTTTCCGAATTCATGTTTCCTCTCGACGCAGAACCGTTCCAGCTAAGGCGCGCGGTTTGCCGCGTCGCCTTCAGCTCCTTGTTCGGCATTGTTATTGTAAAGCCAACGTGAATATTCTTTGGTTGAGTCTTTCATATCTTCGTACAGCCAGACCATCCTGTCGAGAAACCAGACTTTACCTGCATATATCAGGATAGCTCCCAATACCGCTGGCCAGATTTCCAGCCGCCAAAGGCCCCAGATCAGGAACAGCACACCGAGGCCGGAAAACCCGCTCAGCAGGTTCGGAACAAGACGGTGATGTTCGGGAACCGCAATCTGCTTCCTATTGATCCACACGCGTTCTCCAAGCACCGCTTTGGAGGCCCAGTTATCTGTGGAGACGGGTTTCGAGAATATCCGGGGATTAATCCATGCCCAAAAGATGGCCAACGCAGTCAGGCCCCACGCCCAAGGCCCAATCCACACCCGGCTCCAAATCGACGCAACCAGAACGGGCAGAGCTGTAAATCGCGTCCAGACACTCCAGGGGTTGGCATGTTTTTCCCATGTCTCATCCGACATCGAAAAAAGCCTTGCGATTCTTGATTCAAGCGTTTGTTGCATGGATAGTTTGTCTTTCGCCAAACGTCTGCACGGTCATCTCATCGCAACACCAAACATTTCGACACTATGTTTAGCAGTTGGCCCCAGCAGGTCAGGCGCGCTTGTCCATCCCGCTTCTTCCAGGAACGCGCTGAGTTCCTCGGGCCGTGTGCTCCAAAGCCATGGTTCTCCACCAACCTTGAGAAACCACAGCATCAAACGCGTCCAGCGACCGGCGTCAGGCCGACCGTCTTCGCCGGTAGGTACATAAGTAAAGGCGACACGACTGCCGGCTCCGGTGATAGCACTACATTGGTGGAACAACTCCTTGACTGCTTCGGCAGACAGGTACATCAGCAAGCCTTCGGCTACGACGACCGTTTGTTTCGTTTGGCCCCATACTTCGTTGGATTTCAGGACGTCTACCAGTTTTCTCTCACCGAGGTCCACCGATATCAGCGTGAGATTACCAGGCTTCCCCATTACCTCCACTCCCTTTGCCTTAAGGTTGGCCGTGGACGGATGATCGATCTCCACGAATTCTACATCGGGAAACTCAGGCGCCAGGCGCCACCCCATCGTATCGTAGCCGGCGCCCAGAACAAGGACCTGGGTGGCACCTGCGGCAATTCCCTTCCTTACCTGGCACTCGCAAAAAGCTTTTCTGTGCGCAAAGGCCTCGAATTGGCCGGGTAGCATCCAATCGAAGCACTCGTAAACAGCGACCGTTCTTGGAGAACGCGACCATCGGACAACTCTCTCTGTAGCCGCACCCGAAGCAAGCAACATTCTTTCCGTAGCTTCGACGATTCCGGGAGGTAGAACTTTGTCCATCCCCGGCTTCACCCCTAAGGTAACAAGATTCAGGGCAACCTTGTACGCAGTCCTGCTTGGTTTGCCTTTGCGCATGGAGTCTTCCGTAACATGCTGGCCCTGAGGCGTGCCATACAGCTCAATCCACGCTCCTCGAGCCGTTCCGAGATCACATCCAGGCATTCGATCTGGGGGCTACCCGTAGGTCTCTTTCAGAAAGCCCGCGGCGTTCTTCGGCCCGTCCCACGCCGCAAGCTGTCCCTGAAAAACCTTCACCGCCGCCTTCGCGTCCTCGTCGTGGAGCAGGCGTTCGATCGCCGCCAGCACGTCGGAAGCCGTCGCCCGTTTCTTGCTCAGACGAATGGCAAACCCCTTGCGCACGCAGGCATCCAGATTGGCTTGCTGCTCTGGATGCATTCCGATTCCGACGATCGGTGTCCCCGACAAACATGCGTTCATGACCGTATTCTGTCCGCCATGGATGACGGAGACGTCCGCTATGGGGTTCACCTTGTGTGCGGGCAGGAATCCGGTGACGACCACATTCTCCGGAATACCGACGGTCATCTGTTCGATGTGCGATTTTACGGGTGCTATCACACGGTAAGGCGCACCCCGAAAGCCTGCCAGAATCTCGGCAACGAGCGCGGGTTTTCCCGAACTCCCCATGGCGAAATAAACGATGGGCTTGTCGCGAGGCACGGAGGTCACTTCGTCGGGAATCGGCCAGTTGATTCTGGCCGGCAGAGGTCCGATGTAATGCAGCGACGGCCGGACCTCACGGAAGCCGACCCACTCGGGGATGTCGGCGAGAAGCGTGTGGTCGCCTTCGATCAGGTCAATGAAGTTCTTGAACTTGGGCAGTCCGTACTTCGGCCCGACGGCATTGAAGGCGCGTATGCCGGCCGCCAGCTTGAGGACCAGCTTGCTAATCCAGCGGCACATTCTCTCTTCGTCGTTGCGGAAAAGCCATCGCACGAAGGCGAAGTCGGTCCGGTCGGGCCAGGACTGAAGCCCGGCTTCATAGTACTCCCTGACGGTCGTGGAGTGGAGAACGTTGACGAAGGGAACCCCCGCCGCGCGGGTCGAGAGGGTAACACTCAGGCACCAGCCGGTCAGCACGGCGGCAGGCTTCACCTCCTCGAAGAACGCCATTTCGCGCGGGACCCGCGCCTCGAGTTCTTCTGCCGACAGGTATCCCACCGTGTTGAGCGTTTCACCACTGAGTACGATGCGCAGGCGGGCGAGCCTCTCCTGTGTGAGCCGAGGCTCCATCCTCACCAGGCGAAAGCCCTGGTCCTCGATCAGTTGCTCGAATCGCCCACCGTAGCTGGCGAAGAGGACATCGAAGTGCTTCCTCGCCGCCTTGCCGATTTCGATCATTCTCCCGGTTTCGGCCAGGTTATAACCGGCAACAGCAAAGACCAGTGTCTTCATTGCTCACCTCCTCGCACCCAAAGCCATGGTCAGCTGCGCCTCTTCCTCCTGGCGACGTAGGCCTTGGCACGAAGAACGCTGGTCCTCTCGCGGTCCATCGGCACGGGGAATTCGAGGCACCTCACTAACGCGAAATCGTTGTCGTTCAGCAGACCAGTGACTTCTTCCGTACCATGCCGATACATCGTGACGGTTGAATCCGATTCTGTGTGTTCAGGTCCCACGAGGAACTCGGCCGCTTCTCCGGGAGCCCGATCTCCTACCACAAAAGCAAAGACCCCATCGTCGCGCAGAATCCGTGCCACCTCACTGAAAACGGGCCGCAGATCACCAAAGAAATTGAGCACGCCGAGGCAGACTGCGTGATCAAGAGATGCCGTATGGTAGGGATAGGGCGCCACTGTCAAGTCGTGCTCTTTGAGGTCTGTCGCGAATCCCTTCCCTCGGCAGGCTTCCAGCATCTCGGGCGAAACATCCATTCCGTACACATGCAGTCCCGCCTTGTGGAACAGGATCGAGCTGAGCCCTGTCCCGATGCCGATGTCCAGCACGGATTCGCCGGGGTTGACGAAGGCGTACGACAGGCCGAACGCAACCTCAGGGCCACGCCAGTCGTATTCTTCTTCTGCCTTCCTGTCGTAATCGTTCGCCATCCGCGGACTGCTCAGTGCATCCTGATCGGCCACGAGTCTCCTTGCTCCCATGCCATACATCAAACAGTATCTTTTGAGTTGCAGTAGCCTGCACGCGCATTCTACCTGCGCCTGAGGGATGTGGCAAGGGGTTCAGACGCTGCGTTGGTGCTGTTTCGGGCATTGCTTGGCGCATTCTGTGAGCCCCTTATGCTGCGAGTGGAACATCGGAGCGATCTGTCCCCCCAGTGGTCGATGTGAACCGAGGCCCCAGAGTTTGAGGGGGAACCGGCATGAGAGGCGAGGTTACGACCACGAGGTCGAGGAGGCGGTCAAGGCCCGCGCCAAGGCGTTGGAAGGCGACATCCTCGGGCAATCAGATCTCGGCAGGCAGGTGCTGGCGCTCCGGGAAGAAAAGGACAACTTGCTCGACACCGTCTGGTTGGCCACGTCCAGCAGCCAGATCAAGGAGTTGTGGGAGCAGGTTAACTCCCTGCTGGAGCTCAAGCCTACGGCGCTCGAAGAGAAGGCGCTGAGCATCACGCCCGTCGAGCCGGAGTAGATCCTTCAGCACCAGACCGATGTTCAGGAAAGGGCTCGGCACAACCGGGCCCTCTTTTCTTTCGGGAGGATGGAAGCATGAAAGACGCAAAGAATGAAGAAGGTGGCGCAGGTATCTGCGGCATCTGCCAGGAGCCTTTCGCAGACGGCGAGACCGTGGTGCAGGTGGTCGAGGATAGGCATCCGACCTATGACAAGGAGGTGGTGCTTCACACCTACCACAAGGCCTGCTGCGACATGAAGGAGATGGTATCCGTCACCTGCGGCCGCTGCGGATCGTGGTTTCACCTTGCACTCCTGAGGCGGGGCCGTGGACTCCCGCAACAGTCCAGGAAGCTCTTTTGCCCTCTGTGCGGGGTGGTCACCGACTGCGAGATGACCGTCTGAGCAGCACGGTTCTTGAGCCCCCGCCCGGTCAAGTCCGGGCGCCTTCTTTGTACGGAAAGGAATGAGGCATGGAGATCTATTGCGGATTGTGTGGAGAGAAGTCGCATCAGCTCTTCTCTCACCTGAGGGAAGTGCACGAGATGGGTCCAGACAGATACGGAGAACGCTGTCCGGATGCTCCCCTCGTAAGCGAAGACCTGGCTGGTTACATCCGCGAGAGCCGGATCGTGGCCAGTGACGAGGGGCTCAAGAAACAGACCGAACTCTATGGCGTCGAGTTCCTCACGGACATCCTGCCCGGCGAACTCGTGCCGGACGTGGACGAGGACTACGTCTTCCAAGAGGAGTTCAGCAGGCAGGTCCTTATTTCTCTCAAGGAGAAGGAGAAGATCCTGCTCGTCGGCCCAACCGGCTGCGGGAAATCAACGCTCATCGAGCAGCTTGCCGCTCGCCTGAACTGGCCGGTCGTGCGAGTGGCGGCCTCAGGAGGCCTGACGGAGAGCGACCTTCTGGGCGAGTGGACCGTCCGGGACGGGGAGACCGTCTATAACTACGGCTTCTTGCCCCGAGCGATGAAGATGGGCGCCATCTGCTTGATAGACGAAATCGACGGCATCGAGCCGTCGGTCGCGTTTTCCATCCATCAGGTCATGGAGGCCCGGGGCAAGCTCGTCTTGCTGCAGAATGGCGGCGAGATCATCGAGCCCCACGAGAGCTTCCGTCTCGTGACCACGGCCAACAGCCTCGGGCACGGTGACGAGACCGGGCTCTATGCCGGGATCAAGGTGCTCAACGCCGCCTTCCTGGACCGGTTTGCCAGTGTCTTCGAGATGTCCTACATGCCCCCGCTGCTTGAGGCCCAGATCATCAGGAACAGGGCCCCCAGCTGCACCAAGGCCTTGGCCCGAACGCTCGTCAAGGTGGCCGGTTTTCACCCGACCCGGACTGGCCGGTTTTGCCCGCCCCATGACAAGGCCCTACTGACGTTCCAATTCCTTACGCCCCCTGTCCCTTGTGGTCATCAGCCGATACTATGGTACGAAGGGCAGAATACATGTCAAGGAAGTAGCTTCTGACAAGGCAGTGACCCGTGCAGCCTATCCTGCCAGCAGAGCCAGAGGCCGGACCAACCATTACTTGGGGCCTCATGATATCAGAGCCACCGGCGTTAGGTCCGGTCGCGCTCAGACACGCGGGCCCACCCAGGCCCTGACATTGTCGAACCAGTGATCAGGCGGGATCCACCCGCGCCACGTTGTGTCGCCAGCCAAGAAGCGCCCAGTCTCGGCATGTATCTCGTCGGTGTCTCCGTCTGCGTCATCTTCGCTTATCTGCCCGCGCACGTTTACCTTGCGAAGCTCATGTGCGTCAATTGTGCTGTTGTGCAGGTTGCCCTTTGCGTACAGGCTGCTGAACCTGCCGCCCGGCACAAGCACCTCCGTGCTCTGGATGTCGCCGCCTGCCCAGAGTGCCCCGAAGTTCCCGGCCGTCACGTCAATGCTGCTGGACAGCACGTCGCCGCGGACGTTGACCTTGCCCAGGTTGCCGGTAACGTCAACAAGCGCGGACAAGTCGCCTTTCGCATACACGCTGCCCAGACCATCGTGGGCGGTGAACTCGCCGGTTATTGAGCCGGCGCTCCAGAGCGACCCAAACCGGCCTTCAGCTTCGATGATGGAATTCGCTATCCCCCCGGCGCCCGTGGCTTTCACCGAGCCGATGCGGCCTGTGCGGGCACTGGGGCTTCCGTCCACGTCGGCATAGACGCTGTCAATGGCCCCCCTTATGGCCCGCAGGCGCCCCAGGTTGCCGTTGGCGATGTGTACGTCGCCACCGTCCCCTACGATGTCGCCGTCTATGGCCAAGATGTTCTTGATGGTTCCCCCGGCCTCTATCGAGCGCCCCTCTGTCAGGTCAATGTCACCACCCAGGCTCTTGACCAGGCCGATCCACGTGCCTGCCGAGATGCTTGTGCTGATGCCGTCGCCTTTGAGGGCCTGCACCGATCCCACGTAATCAGCCGCGCTGATGATCCCGTCAGGGCTCCCGTCCCCTATGGAGCCGCCCCTCCAGCTCCAGCCGGTGCGGACACCCTTGGCCAGCACCCGCGAGATCCTCCCCGAATCAGAAACGATGCTGCCCATTATGTCGCCGCCGATGGCCATCACCGTGCCGATGTCGCCGTCGGCTTCTATGTCTCCTGTGATGTCGCCGTTCTTCACGATGACCTTGCCGATCTTGCTTCCGGTCAGGACCACGTCACCGGTCAGGTCGCCACCGATGACCTGTAGGAAGTTCAGGTCGCCGCCCACCACAACGTCGCCCGCTACGTCGCCTCGTGCGAGCACGGACCTGAGGTAACCGCCAGAGTAGATGCCCGTGGGATCGTCCGTCTCGCCGTCACCGTCGATGTCATCGGGCAGGGCCAGGCCGGCGAGCGTCAGCCCGTTCAGGTCGTAGCCGGCGATCCCTCCCCGGAGGTTAACGGTGCCGATAGGACTGTCGCAAGCGATGAAGGCGAGCGGCCTAGGCGTGCCGGTGCGCGCGTCGAAGACCCCACCGACGTAGGTAGCCCCGCTGACGACGACCCCGAGCCCCTCCATCGAATCGTAGCCGGTGAGTTTGATGGACTTGACCGTGTTCCCGTCGCCGAACTTGACGACGACATCCTCGGCATTGATGTCTACCGGCCCGACTAGGTCGAAGATCATAACCTGTTGGCCGTTGGGACCGTGTATGGTATCCACATAACCGATGGTGAACTGGCCCCAATACTCGTCGTCCGACTCACCGTTGATCCCGTTGCCGTTCTGGTTCATCTCGTTGCCGGCAAGGTCCTCGACGTTGGGGCCCACTACCACGTAGTAGTCGCCAGCAGCGCTGCGCGGTGCAAAGTTCAGCCGGTAACTGTTCCCGCCCAGCGAATCGATGCTTGTCGCCTGAGAGCTGCCGCCCCCGGAAAGCTGAATCGCCGTGTCCACAAGCGTGAACGTCGACTCGTCGATCGCCTCGTTGAACGTCACCTCCACCGAACTCACCGGACCCACGTACGACCCCAAGTCCGTCGGCGTCGTCACATACGGACCGGACACGCCCCTTCCGAACACCAGGTACGTCTCCCCCGCCTCAACGCCACCGGCCGGGTCTGCATAAGGGGCCCCGATCAGCAGGTCTTCGTAGCCGTCGCCATTCACATCGCCGGCGGGGGATACGGAGTAGCCGCTCTCATCATCCGCATCGTCCCCGAAGATGCGAATGACGCCGTCGGGCCCCGTGTCCGTGCCGGTGTTAAGGTCAATATCACCATCAAAGGCCGGCGGGATTGTGAAATCCAGCAGCAGACGGTTCTCAAGCCGCTCCAAGTCCAGCGTCTTACGGCGTGTGTGAGGCCGGCCAATCTCCCCCAGTAACTCTCGCAGGGACTTCATTTGGCACCCCTTCGCGATGCAGTATCTCCGGTGCGGGAAGTCAGGGAATCCGCGGCTGGGCCAACACCCCGATCGTTCCAAGACGACCGCCAGCGCGAACCCCCTGCTTCCCAGACCTTTCCGTCGCCGCTACAGGCAAAAAAAGAGCCCTGCGTTCTACCGAATATACAACAATTCCGCAATTAGCATTTTTCCGCTTTTCCCCTTCCAAAATTCTGATAGACGGTGGGCGCAATATGCGGTGGAAAAGCGGCGCTGAACCCGGGCCCGTTCAGCGTTCCAGCGAGGCGATGCCCTGCTGAATGGCATACCTGACCAGCCCGGCCAGGCTGCGGATGCCCAGCTTGGCCATCATACGCCGCCGGATGCTTGGCTGCGCCGCATGGCTCCGATAACGTGAGGCACGTTGGTGGTGTCGTGGCGGAGTGTTGGCAATCCGGGGGTAACGATTTGAGGAGCATCTTCGACCAGTACGACCAACGACTGAGGGGCATGCCAGGGCCGGGGTACTCAGGCGTCGCCGGGATGCTCTTGCCGACTACCCCGCCGTAGAATAAGCTGGTGCCACAGACGCGGAAAAGCCGTTCCTGTCCGCCCGAGCAGCTCGGAGGAGGGTATCTTATGTGTGCACAGCTCGTCACCGCAGTCGCCAT
>DAOVRD010000150.1 GCA_030628375.1 Planctomycetota bacterium | reverse complement strand
CTCAGACTTGCGGAGGCGGGTCCGACAGCACCAGAATGGCAAGGCAAAGTCAACCAAGGGGCGACTGCCGGTGAGGCTTGTTTTCTACGAGGCATTTGTGAGTTCCCTTGACGCCTTGCGACGGGAACGCTACTTCAAAACGACTGCCGGTAAACGATCCTTGAAGTTGATGCTGCGTGAGTACCTGGAAGGTACTGTGTCATAGGGTGTTGTCTGCACAGGATTACGCTCACGCTCGGCAATGGCGCGACCTTCTGCGTTTGGACAGAGAGCGCGCGGGCCCCGAAAGCCACCATGGGGGTTGCTCCCGAACCCCGCGAACCCGCGCCAAGACTCTCTGATTCCCTGCCCGCCGAGCCTACTCCGCCGAAGCAGCCCCTTCGGCTGCGAAGGCCGGAAGCCTTGGCGAAGGCAGGTCTGCTGAACAACCCCCTCTTATTTAACAAGCGCGTTCGACTTGGACCCCGAAAGCAACCCGTTCCGCACATGGAGCTTGGCAATCCCGAACCCCCGGCAAGAGATCAGCCCAGGCGGCAGATACCCCTTGCAAACGTTCGCCACCGCCGCTACACTCCTATACAGTCACACGGCCAGCCCAGGCGGTTCCGCGGGATGGTGACTCCGCATCGAGCAGGGAGTTGAATCAAAGGAGGCGAAATGAACAAGACCGTCGTATGGGTTGTGGCGATCATTGCGATGGCAACCGTTGTCGCTTTCTATGTGTGGTCTTCACATAACCGATATTACATAATGACCAGTGCGAAGGGAATCGCCTACGAGGTAGACCGGAAGACAGGAAAGTCATGGGCTCTCATCGGCAACCGCAAGATTTTGCAGGAAAGCCCAGACACAAGACATAACCCGGAACGCCCTTTGCCTTACGCCGAGCGAGCGAAGATCACTGGTAATGCAGGCCTCAGCTACGGATCGTTCGCCGGCAAGCTTTACAACGGCAGCAGTTGGACGATCACAGGCATTGTAGTCACGGTGACCGCGAAGGAAGAGGATGGCGCAGTTCGCTGGAGCCGTGATTTCTCTGACGGGGTCAACATCGCTCCGCTCGAAACCGGGCACTTCTCCGTGACAGTGACTGGGGAGCATGGGGTCAAAGATGCGCCGTGGACTATCAAAGAGGTCTATGGATACCCAGAATGATCGAACCAGCGGGAATCAGGCGCGGGCATACAGCCGCACCTGATCTGTGCACGTTGCCTCGTTTCGCCTTCCGACCTTTAGCCGGCCAGTCCGATGTGTCGAACTCACAGTCTGTCCGTCCATGGGTAGATCAAGGCAAGTCGAATACATTCTGCCGCGCGGCGTCAACGAGTCCTTGCTCGGTCTCGTCCAGAGCAATGCCTTTATGGTCTGCGTACGCCCCCAGGATTCGGAAGGCGAACCGCCAGTGCCAGTCCATCAGCAGAAATCCCCGGACGAGCGGGCCCTCTTTGAGTGTCAGGGGCGATGAATGCACTACGCCACTCAGAAACCTCTGCATCAGTTCGTACTCCGGTTCCAGGTCCGCTGCTTTGGCGAGGTCACGTAGCGTTCCGGGATACCAGTCACGCCGCATCTTGCCCTTCTTGGTCTCGTATTTGCCTTTGACTTCGTTGAAGCGCGTCTCGATTCTGGGTTCGCTACTGGGCCGCTTCGGGCTGTCACTGATTCGCTTGGCGAGGTCTGTGCTACTGCTGTCCATGAGTTCGATGCGCCGCTTGCGCTCGACATCCATGAAGTCCAGATACAGCTCGGCCCGCTCTCTCCGTTCGGCCGGGTCCGCCATGATGTACAACCCCTGAAGCATCACGTCGTAGATGTTGCGCAAGATTGATGCCGCGTCAAATCTGTAGTCGTGGAGCGCATTGTTACGCAGCACGGCCAGGGAATTGCCCGAGTCGACTATCCGGCCCGCGATCATCTCCATAGCGACCGCCACCCGTGCGGCTCCCTTCTGCGCGTTAAGCTTCATGACAAGCGCGTTGGCGATTTTTCGGTGACATCCGAGGATCTGATCGTCAGACATGTCCATTGTCGTCACACTCCCTCTGGCCACAGCATCAAATCCGACTTTGCCGACACGCCGATATCCTCTGCTGCAGAAGTCGTGCTCACGTACGTGAGCTCTGCTCGCCTTTCTGGCCGGTCCGCAGCCTGAGGAGTCATTATATGGACTGAGACTGCCTAAACAAGTGCGGCTGAGGAGGTCACGATCGGACCCCCAATCCGACGTTTCGAACTCCGGCGGGGTAAGTAAACAGCAGAGAGAGTACACCGTCCTGCCCGACGCCGCACCGGCGGCAAGGCCGAGGTCGTCGTGGGCTTGTCCGCCATAGCCGGCTGGCTTTCGAAGCTCTAGCGAAGGAGGATGGCGCGCAGGCGGCCGCGTTCGACCTGGACACCAAAAGCAACCCTTGCGGACCGCTTTGCGACGAGAACAAACTGCGTGTCCATGTGCTTGGCATTGAACTTTCTGGCGTGTTGGTGATCTGGTATTGTGAGAGCCTGCCATGGACGCTGAAGAACGACTGCGTGACAGCCTGCTGGTCTTGCGTTACCAGACCAGCGACCAAGGCGCGCTGGAAGAGCTGGTCGAGCTCTATCATGCGCGCCTGCGCTATCTTCTGCGCCAGTTGCTGGGGAACGGCGCCGACGCCGATGACGCCCTGCAGGACGTTTGGCTGAAGGTGATCCGAAACCTGGGCCGCCTCCGCAAGCCCGAAGCCTTCGCAGTGTGGCTGTACCGCATAGCGCGCAACAGCGCCTACAGACGACTGGGCCGGCGACGGCACGTGCCCCTGCCGGCACCCGCCGTCATCCCGGCCGACGAGCCGGCGCACGAAAGTGAGTTCTCGGCAGAGGAGGCGGCCCGGATACACGAATGCCTCCGTAGGCTGACCCCGGAACACAGGGAAGTCCTGGTGCTGCGGTTTATGGAAGACATGTCATATGAAGAGGTAGCTCAGGTGGTGGACTGCAACCTGGGCACGGTCAGGTCCCGTATCCACTACGCCAAACGTGCCCTTCGAAAACAGATGGAGGCGGACCATGAGAGAAGAGAAAGATCTTCGTGAGGAGCTTCTCAGCCAGAACGGAATGGCATCGGGCTGGATGTCGCCCGAGGAGAAAGAGAAGCTGCGCCGCCTGCTCAAACGAGACCGAGCGCGCGTGACGCGGATGAAATGGGCGGCCATAATCGCCTGGCTCCTCATATTGCTTGTGCCGCTGGTCGGAGCCGCCATTTCCCACATTCCCGTGCGCCTGCCGTTCCTGCAAAGGGTGATGGACTTGGGGATCGTCGGCGGCATGGCAATGATATACATTGCCATCTTCTTTACGATCAACTACTTCTTCAGGTCCCGATCTCTGGGGATGCGCCAGATCCAGGCCAGCCTGAGAGACATCCAGGACCAGCTCGATCGCATGGCTGCTGAGAGACAAAGGCCGTCGGACAGAGAGTAGGGCCAACCGGGTCAACGACGCGCCGCCGCCGAAGGCAACCCTCCCGAACTCAGGAGAATAGGCCGAAGACGTGTGTGAGACAGTAATAGATGCCCACCATGATGAAGATGGCCCCGGTAGTCCGACGAGCCCACTTCTCGAAGGCCGCGATCTTGTTGAAGGCATCGCCCACCTGGTTGGCGCCCAGAGCAATCAGGACGGCGAAGACCAGCACCGGCAGTCCTGTGGCCACCCCGTAGATGGAAGGAAGAAGCACCCCGGATTCGCAGCGCAGCGCCATCGGGAGAAGGCTGCCGAAGAAGAGCGCTGCCGACACGGGACAGAAGGAAAGCGCGAAGACCACGCCAAGCAGAAGGGCGCCCCACATGCCCAGCGCCTCCACGCGTTTCTGCGTCTTCTCGCTCACGCCCGAGCCCGAGAAGTTGATCTGAATGAGCTCGACCAGAACCATGCCGACCAGGATCAGGATTGGGCCGAGCACCTTGTTCATGTATTTCTGGAGGACATGCGAAAGGTACGGGGCGGACAGGAGGCTGGAGACAAGCAGCACTCCCAGCACCAGGTACGTCAGCGTGCGTCCCGCCGTGTACAGAAGGCCCGTCAGGAAGACCTTGGTGGGGCTCCCGACCCTGCGGCCCACGAACGAGATGGCCGCGATGTTCGTGGCCAGCGGGCATGGGCTGATGGAGGTCAGTATCCCCAGCCAGAATGCCGATGCGATGCCAAGGAGGAACTCGGTCACTTGCCTGCCGCCTCCACGTATGCCCTTGTCTCGTCCTGAATGTACTTCAGGAAATCCTCCTTATCGCCCCGGACGAGTTCCCACACGCGCTGGAGGTTCTTCCAGTCCTGGCGCCTGCCGTCCGCCAGACGCTCCAGAACGACCGAGCGTGTCGTAAGCTGGAAGTCCTGGATATAGTGATCGTTGCCGGGTTCTTCAACGTTGACCACCCGCCATTCCAGGCGTCCGTCCTTCAGGGCCTCAGGGAAACCTGTCACGATGGCTTCCTTTGCGTAAGCCTCGATGACCCGACACGTCATGCAACGGATGTTCCCGTGGAAATAGTAGGCCACGACCTTGAGCCCCTCCGTATTGTTCTCGGAACGGCCCGCAGCCTGTGCTTCTTGCCCTGCGACAGCGAGCGGCCTGTCAGGTTCCGTCGTGTTCTGCGTCGGATTCCCGCCCGTCTCCTTGACCACGAGATACACGACGCTGGCGGCGACGAACAGGAGTAACGCGGCGGTGATAATGGTCTTGGGGTTCACGTTTGGCATGGTATGGTTCCTTCCTATCCAAGAGCTTCTCTTATGTCGTCGACCGACATTACTTTTCCAACCGACCTCACGTCGCCGTCCACTGCGAGGGCCGGCGTCATCATGACGCCGAACTTCATGATCTCGTTGATGTCAGTGACCTTCTCGATCTCGCATTCGACGCCGAGTTCCTTTGCGGCTGTCTCGGCGTTCTCCGCGAGCTTCTTGCATTTCGGGCAGCCGGTGCCCAGTATCTGTATCTTCTTCATCGCGGACCTCCTATCCGAACAAACTCCCGTAAGCCACTCCTGTGACTGTGGCCATGACGACGACGAGCGCCACGAAAACTACGGTCTTCTTCGTGCCCATCACGCTGCGGATGACCAGCATGTTGGGCAGCGACAGCGCCGGACCGGCCAGAAGCAGCGCCAGCGCCGGGCCCCTGCCCATGCCCGCGCCGATCAACCCTTGCAGGATCGGCACCTCGGTGAGCGTGGCGAAGTACATGAACGCCCCTGCCAACGACGCGAAGAAATTGGCAAAGAGCGAGTTGCCGCCCACTGCCCTGGCCACCCATTCGGACGGTATCAGGCCCTCGTGGTCCGGCCGCCCAAGCAGAAGGCCCGCCACGAGCACCCCGCCCAGCAGAAGTGGCATGATCTGCTTGGCGAAGCCCCACGACTGGGCGAACCACTCGCCGGCTTCGCCATCATCCGTGCTGGTCGCCCAGGAAAGGCCGACCACGGCGGCCGCGAACGGGATCATCGGCTCGTGGCGGAAGAACACAGCCAGAATCGCAGTGGGTATGGCGGTCAGTGCCATCTTGAACCACGGCACGTTGATCCAAAAGACCAGGACCAGGCCCAGTGCCGCCGCGAAGAGGCCCGTGATGATCCACTTGGCGGAATGGATCGCGTGCCAGAGGCCGGTCGTCTCCTCGGGCTTGCCCCAGTTGGCGAAGACGAGCACGCCGACCATGACACCGAAAAAGAGGGCGTTCTGCCAGAGCGGACGGGCTACTTCCGGCTCCGGCATGTCCGCTTGGGCATTCGCCTTTTCCAGTTCTTCTTCTCGGAAGATGAAGTGCATGGCCAGACCGATGACGATGCTGAAGATTACGGCCCCGACCGCCCGCGCCACGCCAAGCCCCAGCCCAAGGATGCGGGCCGTTAGAAAGATGGCCAGCACGTTGATGGCCGGTCCCGAGTAGAGAAAGGCGCAGGCCGGTCCCAGTCCCGCGCCCATGCGGTAGATTCCCGCGAAGAGTGGCAGCACCGTGCAGGAGCAGACCGCGAGCACCGTGCCGGAGACACTGGCCACGCCGTAGGCCAGGACCTTGTTCGCCTTGGCCCCGAGGTACTTCATCACCGACGCCTGGCTCACGAAGACCGCGATGGCTCCGGCAATGAAGAATGCGGGCACGAGGCAGAGGAGCACGTGCTCCCGGGCGTACCAGCGCGCGAGATAGAGCGACTCCCAGACCGCGTTCCTGAGCCTCGCCCAACCCTGCAGGTATTCCACCGGCAGGTAGAAGCATGCCAGGAACGCGACCACGAGGATCGCGAGCTTCTTCCATTCGTCCTTCCACCTCATTCGCGCGCCCTGCCGGATCTATTTGGCGAAAGCGCCAAGGATGCTTCAAAAAAAAGAGAGACGTCACCTGGCAAGCGCCGCCAGCTCCCTCGCATTTGCCTTGAGGACCGATTCCACGCAGGAGAAGAAGGCAAGCACGCAGGGAACTCGCAGGGAGTAGAAGACCCGCGTGCCGCGCCTTTCGTCCGCGACGATCCCGGCGGTCTTGAGGACCGAGAGGTGTTTGGAGATGGTGGAGATGTCGTCGCCGACCATCTCCGTCAGCTTGCAGACGCACCGTTCGCCCCTGGAGAGCTCGTCCACCATAAAGAGCCGCGTCGGGTGCGACATGGCCTTTATGATTCGCGCGCGGGCCTCGTACTTCGCTTTGGTCTTTGAGTTCATCAGATTCGTCCGTTCCTGGTCATTTATTGGCCATTTTACCAAATGGCCAGGAATAGTCAAGAGTCTTTCATAATACCTTCCAGTTCGCTTTCGTTGGCTGGCGTGACGGTTCCCGTCGCACCCCAGTTCGACCGGCCTTCGCCGAGTCCTCGCCTGACGAGCGCCTCTCAGACCCGCCCTGAGCTTGTCGAAGGACTCTCACCCCATCGCATCCCTGTTCGTCAACGGGTCTGCGGCCCCCCTGCCCGGCGGTCATTTCGCTTGCGCTCTAGCGGCAGCGCGAGTATAATCCTGTGTGAAAGATGCGTTCCAACGTCCGCTGTGGGCGGTGCGGCTTTTGGCCGTCCGGGGCGGCGTGGGGTGGTATCGTGACTAGGTGAGCCGTCTTCGAGGTGTCGCCGTATGGGGCGTTTCGTGGGCGGGCTAGCATCTGCTTGCTCTCTTCAGTCCCGCGGGTTCCCTCACCCCGGCACGGAGTTTATGCCTTGCAGTGCTCTCCCTTAGTTCCGAACGACGCTTGTGCTTCGGCATCGGCCACCAAGCGTGAACGATGGCGCGACTTTCGGCAGGTCGAGCGTCAAGACGTACAACGGTGCGTCAGCTCACAGTAAGCGACTGTTTTGCGAGGTTACGCAATGGCTGAAGGTAAAGTTAAGTGGTTCAGTGATCAGAAGGGCTTTGGTTTCATCACGCCCGATGACGGCAGTAAAGACGTGTTTGTTCACCACAGTGCCATCCAGGGAAGTGGTTTCAAGAGCCTGGCAGAGAACGACGCCGTTCAGTACGACGTCGAACAGGGCCCCAAGGGTCCACGGGCCGTCAACGTGGTGAAGCTCTGAAATTGAGCTGACCCCAAGTGAATCAGAGTTGGGCGCTGCCGTGCGGAGGGACGCGGCGGCGCTTTTCTTTTGCCCCCGGCAGCCAGGCAGATCATAGGAGCAACGGCGGCATGTGCGAGGACGCGCGACAGCACTTTGCGCCCAGCCAGGTGACCCTAAGGGATGGGCGCCCGATCGCCATTCGGTTCCTCGCGCCGGGGGATGCCGGGGCACTGGGTGATCTCTACGAATCCATCCCAAGGGAGGACTACCGCTTCTACCGCCCGCACCCGCTGACGCGAGAGAGGGCGGCTGAGAAGGCTGCGGCAGCAGCCGGTCCGCGCTTTGTCGCACTGGTGGCCGAGAGCCCCGGCGGGGGGATCGGCGGCTATGCCTGGTACCGCTGGAAGGCAGACGACAGTTCCTCAAGCACCTTCGGCATCTGCATCCGGCGCGACTACCAGGGCGTCGGCACGGGTCGCGCGCTGATGAGCCGACTGCTGGAGGTGGCGCGGCAGGTCGGGCCGGCGGTCATGACGCTCACGGTCCAGAAGGCCAACGTGCGGGCCCTGGCGCTCTACCGGCAAATGGGCTTTCGGATCGTCGGCGAGCAAGTGCAGCCCGCGTTCGAGGAGTTCCCGGCCGAGCCCGAGTACCGGATGGAGCTAAGGACCCGTTGAGAGCGCGATCTCTGTGTCGCAGCCGGAACGAGAACTCTTACGGCCTTATCCCCGCGTCCCGAACCTGCTGACGCCACCGTGCGTTGCAGCATGTCGTGCGTGCAACGGCTACGCTGAAGTCAGCAACAGTTGGTCACGGAGGCGCCTTGTAGCGTGAGTTGTCTTTGCGTGGCTCAAGCTAGTCGCGCCGAATCGGCCTCATGAGATCCGGCAGCGAGTACACGATGAAACCGAGAGCCGCAAGAGCAAGTGGGCCAAGAGGACGGAACCAGTCAGGCACACCGTGAATAGCGATAACCACCGAGATGCAGATGATCAGTACCCCGAGAATCTGCAACATGTTCTTCGTGCGCGGTTGCATCCTTCCCTGCTTGCTGCCGGAACGCTGCCCGTGGCTGGCAGCGAGTTCTGCTGCCGGGTGGTAGTTGACGCTGCAATCATAAGTCAACTAGCACCTCCCTACAAGCAGAACCCTCCTGCGTTCCCACGGCGGCCCTGGCGCATCGGGACTGGCACCCCCGGCGGGACGCCGGAGGCTACCCAGGAAGGGGTAGGCGGGGGGCTGGGAATGGGCGTAGTTTGCCCTGGACATCCTGGTTATCCTGCACATCCTGTGCATCCTGTTAAGGTCGTTGTATTCCCGGCCACAAGCAGCGCGCACGCCGCCGTCAGTTGGAATCGAGGCCGCGGCCCCATACAATGCGCGGGCCGACGCACCGGCCACGTTCGCGGAAGCTTGCGCAAGGTGACGGGCGTTTGCGGCAGCGCAAGTGGCAGCATTACGGCGAGAAGATCGGCACGGCCTGTGCCGAGGGTTTCAAGGTCATTTACACGAAGGATGGCCAGCCAGGTTGATTCGGGACGCCCGCCCTCCCCCATGGGATGGCAGCGAAAGGAGGCATCGCAGTGGCAGTGCCCAGATCCGTGAACACGTGCGTCGTGGTCTTGTGCTTGCTCCTGGCGGTGCTGCCCGGAGCATTCGGCGCGGGGACAGAATGGACTCCGGCGAAGGTCGAAGAAGCCACCCGCCTCAAGGACATTGTCTTCTTCAAGGAGAGCCTTCCGCGCGGGCACCCGCAGAGGCCAAACAGGCACTTCGCCTGGGGCGGGGCCATCCGAGGCTCGGTCGTAGGGCTTGAGTCGCTCTCCACAAACCTGCCCTCCGCGGAGGCAGCGCAGGCAGGCGAGATGGGGCTTCGGCTCAACATCACCACCAGCGGAGATGATCCGGCCTGGCAGATGATCGTTCGTGCCGAACTCATGCCGCCCGTGGGAGTCGTAAGCCGATCCCGGCCCTTCTTCGACGTCCATGCTTACCGCCCTCAGGGCACCCTGGAGTTCGACCTTCGAGGCGCAGTCAAGGGCAAGGGCCTCGGCGTCGCCTTCTTTGCTGGCTATGGAAGAAGGGTGCAACCCCGCTTGACCCCGCTGGACCCCTACGTTGCGGACACGACGGATTGGCAGCACGTT
>DAOVRD010000003.1 GCA_030628375.1 Planctomycetota bacterium | reverse complement strand
TGCGATAACTGCCCAACCCAATCCAACCCCGGCCAGGCCGATACCGACGGCGACAACATCGGCGATCTGTGCGACAACTGCCCAACCGAACCCAACCCCGACCAGGCCGATAGCGACGGCGACGGCCGCCCCGATGCCTCCGGGACCGCCGCCGACCACTATCACGTCCACGTCGTGCAGAACGGGCACATCGGGCTCTTCCGGCCGCGTAACGGTATCAGGCATTCTCTGTGCCTCCTGCTGGACTTGAGCGCACGGTGACGCGCGCGCAGAGGGCGCCGCGCAGAGCGGCGGACCATGCGCCTGGGCCATCAGCATAGTCCTCGCGCGCCGCGCCGTCAATCGGCCCGAGCGTCTTGTAACGCCCACCAGCACAGTGTATTGTGTTGTCCTCGAGCGACCGCCGTGTGGCTCGCCGGGTGGCCATTGGGCGTCGGCCATCCCGGTAGGCCCGATCCGTTTTCGTAGGGGCATCCGCCTGCCGTACTGGCGGACCGTGCCCTACCACTGCGGAGGCCGCAAGAGAGGAACTTCCCGCGTGCAGGAAAGGGGGAGGAAATGCTCAAAGGGATCAGGTGTCTGGGATCGTTGGCGTTTGTGTTGGGGTTCTTTGGCCTCATTTTCGTGGCGATGCCCTGGCTCGTTACAGAGCTCAATGACCCCACCATAGGCGGGCGGCTGCCGTTGTGGATCAAGGCGGCAGTCTACCTGCTGCTGGGCGGCATCGTCGTTGTGCTCGTTACGGTGGCCATCGAGCAGCGCCTCTACGCGCCGAAGGGGGCCGAACCGGATGTGGGGGACATGCCCGGTATCATGATGGGGAACACCGACCGTGTTCCAGGACGGGAGGTGACCGAAGCGCTCGGGTTAGTGAAGGGGCACACCATCTACGCCATCTGGCTGGGCAAAGACATCTCCGCGCTCGTAAGGCTGATCCTTGGCGGCGAGCTGACCGAGTACACGGAGATGATGGGCAAGGCCCGATCCATCGCGTTGCAGAGGATGCTTGAGCAGGCCGCCGAGTTGGGGGCTGACGCCGTTGTCAACGTCCGATTCATGACCACCAGTGTGGTCGGAACCGCCGCCGAGCTACTGGCCTACGGCACCGCCGTCAAACTGGCCCCATTAGGCGAATAAGAGACTGAGAGGTGCCACCCGGCCCGGCTGCGTCCGCACTGGTCGGCACCGGCCCCGCAGGATGAGAAGAAGGGCGCAAAGCGTTCCAGTGCAAGGCCTTGCGCCCTGTGTGGTAGCCCCAACCGGATTTGAACCGGTGTTTTTGGAATGAGAGTCTGGGCGGGGCATTCGCCGGAAGTGTGGTGCCTGGGCGTATTTGTGATATAAGGCTCGCAGCAGCCAAGACTTGTGCCGCAAGCGGGGTTTTGCATGTTTTGCAAGGGTTGTCACGCCGGGCCGGGTTTCGTTGGCAGTAATGTTGTCAAAAGAGGCTTAGGGAGCCATCCACGTCTCAGCGCGGCCATTAATGAATGTCACCCATCCGAGTGCGTAACCTTCTCCAAAATGGTACTGGCGGCTCTCGCCCATACTTGATTGAAGGCGGCCTGGCCCCGCAAAGGCCTCAACCTCTTCCAATGTCAAGCCCAGCCGCATGTCCGCCCAGCTCTTGGCAGTCTCACCCCCGTTGAGGTCATGGAGAGGGGGAAACCTGTCGTTAAGCTCAACAGAAATCGTATAGCCCAAGAATTCTGAATAGCGATGTTCAACACGCAGGGCCCGAGAGCCAAACCAGCGCTCCTGAGATCGCAGGCCTGTGACCTTTGTTAACTCAAAGCTCTCGAATCCCTCTTGCAACCAGCCCATAAACTCGGCTTGGTGCGATGGTTCTATATAACTGGCCAAGATGGCGCATGTGGCAAACCATATCTCAATAACATCAGCGACCGTCTCGCCTTCGCCCAGCCCGGAAATGAAGAACGCTGAAACCTGAGCAGATGTAGCCGGGTCAGGCACGCGGAACAAAACCCGGTTGTTAGCTGAGAAACTACACGCTCCGTTTGGATCCATCGGATAGCTTCTTGTAATGTGAAGCCCGGCTCGGTCAATTGTGTGTCCCAATTGGTCTCCATAGTCTGTTCCGGTAGCCCACGCAGGGGGAAAGGCCGCCAGCGGCTCGGCGGCAGCCGGAGAAGGCTGTTGATCATGCTCTCGCTGCATGTAGGTAGAGCGAACAAGCAAGATACCGAGGATGACGCCCACGCAGACCAAGAGGGCTGCGGCTAGCAGGACCAGGCGGCCTGCGGGATGAAAGATGGTTATGTCAACTAGAGTGGCACCAATGCACCGTAACTTACGCTTAGGCATGGTCCCCGCCCCTTTCACATAGTTCGCCTGCCCTGTTCTGCACAAGGAACGCCGGATACCGCATGAGCGCATGGCGCCGGTTCCTGTGGTGTTCCCGCGGTCGGCAAGAGGTATCCGCATCGTTCCCCCGCAGGTTGGCGCTTCCAATGCGAAGCGGATACACACAGAGCCGAACATACAGGAGTATAGCACAATCTTCTTGAATTGACAACGCAAATGTGACCGCAGGCAGGATTACCAGAAGTGCCGCAAGGCGAAGGCTCGGCCAGATCCGCTCTTCAGGTAATGCTCGAATCGCAGGGCTTTTTCCTCGTTGCTGAATGCCACAGCGACGACGAGTCGCCACGGGCAGTGCTTCGCGGTGTGCGGCGACTTGCCTTCGTTGTGGGCTTGAAGGCGCCCATCCAGGTCGGCTGTGGAACCAACATAGGTCTGCTTAGGATGGGAACGACTACGCAATAGGTAGACGTAACGCATGGCCGCCTTCGCATCGAGCCAAGCTGGCGCGCCAGCTTCGGCGCCCAGCCTTCGCCCTTGTGTTCTTACAAGGTTGAGCACTCATCGTGCAGGCATAGCTGGCCTGCCGGCCGAAGCCCCGGGTCCGCCGTACGGCGGACCGAGGGGCGAAGGCTGGTAGCCCCAAGGGGATTCGAACCCCTGTTTCCGGAATGAGAGTCCGAGGTCCTGGACCGGGCTAGACGATGGGGCCACGGGTCACAAATGTGGCTGAGGATCCAGGATTCGAACCTGGAATGCCTGATCCAGAGTCAGGTGTGTTACCGTTACACCAATCCTCAAGCGCTTTGCCACTATATCACACTGCCCCCGCACATTCAAACCGCCGCAACCGCAGCAGCCCCCTGCCCTACATCGTGCCGTACTTGACGGCGATCCGCAGCAGGTAGGGGTTCGACTTCACCTTCTGCCGGACGCGCTCCACGTACGTGGCGTACGCGGGATCGGCCATGAGGTCGTGCTCTTCCCGGGGATCGCGTTCCAGGTCGTACAGGCCCTCTTGCCCCATGTTGTAGATGTAGCGCACGGTGCCGTTGTCCATCGTCAGGGCGAAGCCCTCCCGGTCCCAGGAGCGCAGGTCGTTGGTGTTGAGCATGACGATGCACTCGGGAGGGTCCTTCTTTCTGAGCAGCGTCTGGCCCTGGAGGCCGGCGAGGATGTCCGCCACCGGTTCCTTCTCCGCCAGGCCCATCAGGTCCAACAGTGTCGGAAGCGCATCCAGGTTGCTGGTCGCCACGTTGCGGCAGTTGTGGCGCAGGTTCTCGATGGCGTCCGGCCGCAGGCGTTCTTGCACGTTCTTGGGGATGTAGAACCAGCACGGAATCCGAGCGATCTCCTCATGGTAGTTCTCCAGCCGCACGCCGCGTCCGTACAGGTCCTCTCCATGGTCGCAGAGCACGGCGACCACGGTGTTACGCCGCACCTCCGCCGGCATCTGTTCGATGAAATCCACCATCAACTGATCGTCGTGATATATGGCATTGTAGTAGTTGATGAGCCGGTCGTTGGGCAGCCTGTCGTTGAGGAATCTGAATCCGTTCAGCTTCGCGCCCTGTCCGAGGAAGTGGGGCATCTTGAGGCTGACGCAAGTGAGGAACGGTTGTTGCCAGTTCCGTCCCTCGAGGTATTCGACCAGGAGCCCCATGACGTCCGCGTCGTTCATGCTCAGGTCGTGCACGAGGGGCTTGCCTGCGTTGAAGGCATGTGCGATGTGGTCCAGGTTCGTGTGCCCGTGGTGGTGTTGGTACCTGGTGTCGAAATCCCCCCAACTCAGGGCTGCCGCCATGAAGAGGGAAGTGTCGTAGCCGGCGCTCTTGGCGTAGTCCCATAGGAGGGGTGCCGTCTTGTGCAGAGCGAAGGGGTCATCGGCGGCGGTGCCGGTGTATATCAGGACCATCGCGATGTCGCTCGCCGAGGAGTTCGAAAAATGCTTCAGGGCCACGAAGACCTCATCCGGGTGCTGGCGGATGAAGTCCGTCCAGCGGGGGGCCGTCGGCAGTTCCGGGTTGTAGATCTGAAGCGCGTCCGGCGCGACCGACTCAAGTTCGAAGAACACAACGTTGATGGGATGCTCCACGTGGAGTGGGGGCAGGTCAATGCGATCCGGGACGAATGGGACGTTCGTTCTGCCCAGTCCGCGCAAGGACAGCGACAGGGTGCTTAGAGCATACTGATCCAGACTCAGGTGCGGGCGCTGGCCTGCCAGCGGCAGTATCGCCCAGGGAAGCAGCGCGATGACGGCCCGGCGCCAGGTCAGCGTGCCCCCGATGCGCCTGATGGTCCGCTGGAAGTACCAGGTGAGTCCGACCACCGCAGCGGCGAGCGCTGCCCCGTGCCAGAAGGTCAAATACTCGTGCGCCGTGGCGACGCCGTGCCGGGGAAGTTGACGCGTGTAGTCCACGACGCTGACGGGGATCAGGGATTTGAACACCTGGTAGTAAATGAACTGCGCAACGTGCATGGCGGCAAGCATTACGGCGAGCAGCGCAGCGATCGGGAGGGCAAACACGCGCCGCGGCGGCACCATCCCGAGGATCAGGTAGAAGAGGCCGATGCCTGCAAGGCACGAAACCAGCAGGGACAACGCGCCCGCGGCGCTTATCCTGCCAATGTCGCCCCACACGTAAATCAGCGAGGCCAGCGTGTTGACGAGCGGGACAACCACGTAGGGCTCACACAGGAACGTCCAACGTGGGCGCGGCCCCGTGGCTGCACTGCTCTCGCTTCGTGGGGCGTGGCCGGGGGGCGAGCCACCGGATTGTGTGGAGCGTTGATCGTGGCGGTTCATTGTCGCCCCTACTGGCTCCTGGCCATTGCGGCCAGCGCGGGGGCCATGGCCTGCGTTTCCTCGGGCGCGAGGGCGTTGATCTCGGCAGCCATGGTGCGCGCGCCTTCCACGTCTCCTTGGTTCAGCAGTTCCACGACGGCCGAGCATCCCTGGCCGACCAAGAACTGGCGGAGGCGCGGGTTCTCCGGCCACCATCGGCAGGCTTCTCGTATCGTGACGTAGCTTTCCTGATACTGTTCGTCGAAGTGCGCGTACGAGGCAGTGCAGAGGGCGTTGATGGCGACGTATTGGCGGGGGTCGAGTCGGAAGCGGGCCTCCGCCCAGACGCCGGGCCGGATAACCGGTCCCAAAGCCAGAAAGATCGCGCCCGCCAACACCGCGAAGCAGGCCATTCTGCGGGTATAGGAGGCCCCTAGCAGGCCTTCCTGCTCCCCACCTGCACGCCAGGGCACGCTGCGCTTGGTCAGGAGACAGAGGAACGTCGCGCCCACCAGCAATGCCAGACCGCAGGCGCTGAGCACAGCCCCCACCCGGAAACTGGTTGGACGGAAAGCGAACTCGACAGTGTGCTCGCCTGCGTCCAGCTCGACTCCTTTGAGGAGGTAGTCCACTCGCAGCAGCTCCCGCGCCTCGCCGTCCACTGTCACACGCCAGCCGGGGTAGTGCTGGTCCGCGAGCACCAGATAGCCGGGCCGTTCGAGACGCGCCCGGACGACGATTCCGTCGCCGGTGTCCTTTCTTATCTCGGCCGATTCTGAGGGGTCGGACTCGCCCGGCTCGCCCGACAGAAGCCGCGCCGACGAATCGTGCACCAGTACCTCGCGCCCGTAGTCGAACTCTCCGTCCCTGAGGCCCCGCAGTGTCGCGGGGGAGTCGGCGGCGGACGTAGCCCGGTGCACGATGAAGGCGCGGGGGAGGGCGTCCGGGTTGCGGAAGATGTTGACAGCGCCCACTTTCTTGATGTGCTCGAACTCGCCGGGGATCTCGTCGTGAGGGCTCAGTATGTAGCGGGCGCCCAGCAGATTCAGGGCAGGGGTGATCTTGTACTCAACGAGCGTCGCTCTCACCTCGGGCTGTCCCAGCAGAGACTTCAAGGCTCTTGTCTGCAAAGGCGAAAAGCCGTTGACGGATGGGATTCCCCATATCATGTTGGCGTTGTGTGGCAGTCTGTCCAGGGAGCGCGCATAGTCACCGGGTCGCAGGGCCCATCCCCGCGTATGGGGGAAGTCGCCGGTGGAAGACGGCAGTCGGGAATCGTAGTAGCGGTAGCGGAATATCCTGCCGGGGGGCAGTTCGCGCAGGACTTGCACCAGTTCGGGCGCCTCGCCGTAGACGGAGGGGTCGGTGACGGCAGCGAACTCGCGTCCCGCAAGTGCCAGCTCGCCGAAGACCAACACGCACCAGATGGCGGCGGCGACGCGGCCCGGCAGAATGTGCCGGGGGGACATGAGCAGCAGCAAGCTGCCGGCCCCCGCCACTGCCACCAGGCGCCAGATGTCGGCGGGCAAGGTGTCGTGAAGGTGTCGCCACATGACCTCCAGTGGGAAAGGCTTCAGCGGCAGAACCAAGGCCAGGCGCTCGCGGCCGAGGGACATCAGGTCCGCATGATAGGCGGCGGTCGCCGCCAGGCACAGCGTGGACAGGAGTAGGACAACGGCTGCCGAGGCGAACGCCGCCCTCCTGACCCGAGCCCTGTTGGAGGCCCGCAGAAGTTGGTCCAATCCCGTGCCCGCCAGGATTGCCACGCACAGCCCCGTGACGAACGCAAACCGGCTCGGGAAACGCGCCGACTGGAACACCGGCAGCGGCCAGAAGGCGTTGTAAAGCGAGCCGCTCAGACCCAGGGAGAAGATGAAGGCGAAGGTCCCGAGTGCGGCAAAGAACAGGGTCTTGCGGCTGCGCTCGCTCAATGCGCCGACCAGGGCCAGCAGCAGCGGCACCACGCCCAGGAAAAGAGTGAGTTCCGCGTAAGGCCCTTCGTCAAAATGGCCCCAGTAACTGCCCAGGCCCGGGGAGCCGAAGTAGTGGGGCAGGAAAAGGGTCATCAAGTTCGCCGGGACGCCTTGGCTGATGCGTGGCAGCGCAACCGCCTCGGCGGCGCGACTGCTGTGGCCAACGAGTTCCATAAGCGGCAGCACTTGAACCGATGCCAGCACTCCCGCCAACGCCGCCGCCAGGCCGAACGCCGCGACCAGGGCGACCACCCGGCGCCGCCTGCCGCCGGTCAACTGAATGAGCCGCAGCCGCCACACAAGGTACAGCCCGCAAACCAGTCCGCAGTAGAGCGTGTATTGTGGCTGGGCTCCCAGCAGCAGGGCGGCGGTTGCAGCAGCGAAGCCCAGCAGCGGCAGGACTGAGTGCCTCCGGCAGGCCAGTTCCATCAACGCCAGCAAGATCGGCAGCCAGCATGCGCCGACCACAATGTTGGTGTGGTGGGCGTGGAAGAGCACCGGCCCGCTCAGCATGTAGCAGATGCCGGCCAGAAGCGAGCCCGCCCGGCCCACGTGCATGACGCGAGCCAGCGTGTACGTGAACAGACCGGCCAGCAGGAAGTGCAGGACGTGGTAGTAGTTGTACGCTATCCAGGGCTCCAGAAATCTGAACAGGAGCAGGAAGGGCGGGTAGAGCGCGTTGCCCTGGCTTTCGGCGAAGAGGGGGAAGCCGCAGAATATGTCGGGTGTCCACAGGGGCAGGTGTCCCGCCCGCAGCCCCCGGGCGAAGAACAGCCGGTAGGGGAAGTTCTGGATGGCGTGGTCGTAGTGGAAGAAGACGCCGCGCAGGCTCACCGCTTCCCAGAAGAACGCGCAGCAGACCACGGCCAGCACGAGCATGGCGGCAGCCTCGCGCCAGGGGGCCGCTCTTTCCGCCACTGGCCGCGACAGGATTTGTTGGTGGAGCTTCTGTGACAGGCCGGGGCCATCCACGAGATTACTCGCGTGTCGCTCTTACTTTTAGGACCACCTTGCCGCTGCCGGTGTTCTCGTTGCTGTCGGTGGCAGCGAAGACGAACACGTGTTCGCCCGGCTCCAGGGTCTCGGTCGTGTGGGAGAACGCCTCCTCGCGCGAATCGAGGATTCCATCGGACGGGAAGACGGGCATCCAATCGCCGGAGTTGTGGCTGACTTCGATTCTCGTGATGGCGCCGTGCTGGTCCCGGGCCACGCCGCTTATCCGGTAGGTGTCGTCCGGCCCGAGGCGGGCCGTCAGCTTCTCCACGGCGGGTCGGCGGTTGTCTATCAGCAGCGGGTTGCTGACGCGCTCGTCGGCCAGGGCCTCCGCTTCCGGCCGCACTGCATCGTCACGCGCAACCAGCTTCAGCACGTAGTACCCGTCGGCCACGCGGGATGTGTCCCACTTGTAGGATGTTTCCCCACGCAGGTCTTTGCTCACCTGTTTCCACTCGCTCTCCTCGACTCCCCTGTAGAAGAGTTCGAAGAAGATCTCGTCTCCGTTGGGGTCGGTGGCCTTCCACGTGAGGGTCCTCAGAGCGGGCTCGCCGCGGGGACGCCTGGCGGCGGATGAGGCCGACGCCTGCGACCGGGCGGCGCCCGACGGCCCGCGGCGCTCCGGCTTGTTGAGCAACGACTGGCCATCCACCTTCAGGTCGTCGATTCGGGGCCGCCGATTGACTTGCCGGTAGCTGACCATGACTTCGTGCAGCAGCGGGCTTCCCGTCCTGGGCCGCGTGCTGAGTTCGGCGCTGAACTGTCCGAACCTGCCCATCGGCACGTCCAGGATTTCCCCGGCGGAGTCCGTCGCCCAACGTGACCAGGGGCTCCAGTGCTCATCCGGCTCCCCGGAGTTGCCCGTGCGCAGTTTGATGCGCGTCCTTTGCCCGGTTTCGACCTTGTCCCGCCACCAGACTCTGCCCCAGCGGGAAAGGTAGCCCCCGTCGAAGGGTTTGCTGATGAAGGCGCCCTCCGAGCGGTAGCCCTTCTTGAGGCGTCTGACGCTGCCGGCGTTGGACGTCCCGATGACGATGTCGCCCTCGCTGTCCACCGCCATGGCGGTGATGTGGGCCGCGTCGAACTCGGCAAGGATTGTGTAGACGGTGTCGGGCCTGACGGTCATCAGCCGGCCGTTGGTACCTGTGCCGACAAAGAGCTTGTCCTCTACCAGTGCAAGGCTCAGCACGAACATCTTGTCAAATCGGGCCAGGAGCGTGCCTCCCTCGCCGGGCACGACGCGGTAGATGCTGTTGTGTGCGGCGGGGGCGCCCTGCACGAGTGTTGGCAAGGGCAGAGCGGGACCCGGGGCCGACGGGCTGCCTGGTGGTCGGGACGGCCCGCTCGGGGCCTGACGCGACCGCTCGCTCTGGGCCGTGCACGCGTAAACCACGCCCTGGGCGTCAACGACCAGGTCGTGGATCTCGCTCTCGCTCGCGTCGTAGAGCACGGTAGCCTGGTCGCCCCGTTCAAGCCGATAGATGTAGCCGTCCCCGGAGGTGCCGACGTAAGCCGTCCCATCCTTGTCTACCGCCACGCACATCAGGTTCTTCTGCTTGGCCTTTAGACGCTCGGTGGCTTTGCCCGCGCGATTCAGTTGGATCAGCTTCCCCTCGGGCCCGGTGGCGCAGTAGATCTCGTTGAAGGGGCTCAGGGCCATGTCCCATATGTAGGATCCTTCCAGGTCGGCCAGCACGCTCACATCCCCCCGGCGGTCTATGCGGTAGACTATGCCCTTCGGGGCCGTGCCGGCCAGGACCGACCCGTCGGGAAGGGGCAGGACGCTCAGCACGTGCTTGTCCTCGCTCTTATGGAGCAGTTCCGCCTTGTCGCCCTTGATGGTGTAGACAGCGGCGGGCGACCCGGTAGCGACGTAGACCGTGCCATCGGCCGCCGCCTCCATGTCCCAGACGATCTCGGCTTCCAGGCCCTCTATCTCCTCGGTATCGGGAGCGAGTTCGACCTCGCCGGTCGAGAAGACTGCGACACCTTCAAGCTTGCCGGCTGCGAACTGCTGGCTGCCGCTGGTCTTCCACGTCTTTCCGACCGCCGCAAGGGTCGGGTGGCCCAGCACCAGTACCAGGACTGCCAGAAGCCCGATCGTCTTCTTCAACATCGTTATCTCCAATACTCCGTGTAGCGAGTTGCCGGCGTCGCCGGCCCGGCGAGCGCGGGGTCAGGGGTTGTAGGGGTCGCGTTCTTTTATGATTATGGACAGGGACTGGGCGCCTTCCAGCACCCAGGGGGTTTCCACGGTCTCCCTGGTGTCGGTGACCAGGGGCGTGGTCTGGCCCCCGGACCCCTTGAACTGGAGGATGCTCAATGCCGACGGGGGCAGCGATGGCATAGCGTCGCCGTCGTAGCGCACGCCCCGTTCGACGAACGAGGCCCGCAGGATGAGGCTCTTGTTGGACTCCGTCTCTTTCAGATAATCCAGCAGGCTCTCGAAGTTTGGGGGTGCGAAGGACCCCGGGTCCATGCCTCTCCTGATCATGCGGTCGGCCAGGGCATCGCAGACCAGGATATCCACCCGGGAGCCGGGCCGAGCGGTCTCGGGCACTTGCAGCTTCAGCTTCTTGGTCAGGCGCTCGCCGCGGAACTCCAGCAGACGCACGTACACCGTCACCTCCGAGCCCGGCTCGGCCATTACCCGGTCGGCCCAGACCGACTCGATCAGGGCCGCCTGGAAGCCCGGCTGCACCTCCAGTTCGTAGTCTATCCCCTCAATCTCGACCTCGCGGTGGGGGTTCAGCAGCAGTTCCTCCATCGGTATGACGACCAGATCCATGCTCGGCGGAACCACCGAATAGCTGTTGTAGACGTTCTCCTGGATCAAGGGTTCCTCTTGCCCGCTGAAGGATATCGTGGCCTTTGCCTTCAGGAAGTAGCGATTGCCCAGTCCTTCCCAGCGGGCGCTGCTGTCCGCCAGAGCGTAGAGGGTGAACAGGGGGGCGGTTTCCCAGTAGCCGGCCACCTGGTAGCTGTACTGGTCGTCCACCGTGCCCCTGACCCGCACCTTGCAGGGGAACATGGGCGCTTTCTCGCCTATCTTCGCCAGGACGCCGCTGGAACGGTCCTGCGTGATGCGGCCGACTAGCTTGCCCGTGCTGGCGAGCTTGAAGGAACTGTATATGGAGGGCACGATCGTCTGGACGTGTCCGACCGCCAGAGGGATGTCGGTCTCCCCTGAGCCGAACATCGGATGGCCGAAGGCCACGGCGTTGTCTCCCTCGATCCATGTGAGCGTGCCCATGCCGGCTATGTCCATGTCCCCGCACACGAAAGCCGCGCCGACCGTGACTCCCGGCTCAAGGATCACCTCCTCTTCCGGCGCTCCCCTTGCGGCGATGGCCGCTCCCTGCACCGGCATGAATCCGGTGCCGTCCAAGAGCGAGAGCAGCGGAGCGCCGGCGCTGCTCAGGCCGTTGATGGCCATCGGGATGAGCAGCGGCCGCAGTTCCTGGCCGACCCCACCGGGCAGCAGGCTGCTGACGGTGGGAGGGACGGCGTGTGGACCGAAACTCAACTGAGGGGCCCTAAGCGTCGCTGGCCCGGCCATTCGCAGCACGCTCTGGCGCAGTCGTGCGTTGGACTCCTCGGTCCGCGGGCCGCTGGTGAGCAGCCTGGCAAGTTCCCGGCTGCGATTGCGCAGTGCATGCCGGGTGACCTCCCTTGCCGCCTTTTTTTGCTCCTGGCCGGCGCGGGCCTGGATCTCCTGCACCCGCATCATTTCGCCGGCAGGTGTCACTCCGGCCAGGGGGATCTTGCAGTAGCGCCACCCATACGCCACCGCGCCCGCCAACTTGCCCTCAATGTAGATCGGGCTGCCGCTCATTCCGGAGATCACGCCGCAGTCGTCAATGACGGGGCCGCTCATGCGTATCAGGATGACGTCGCCCTTGGGGGTCCAGCCCCTCAGGTTTCCCAGGACCTCCACCTGGAACTTCTGAGGGCGACTGCTCTCCAGGCAGGTCAGGCCGTAGCCCGTCATGCCCGCCTTGATCTCCGAGACAGGTATGATCTGCGGCCGCTCCTGAGCGCCGTGGACTGCGCCCGCAGTCAGCAGTCCGGCCAGCAGGATCGGGAGGAAGCGGGCTACCGCGATTCGGCTTCTTGTCATGGCTTTTCTTGGGCGCCTCAGAAAAGGAAAGGCGGCTGCGCTGCTCTCTTGACAGCGGTCCCGAGCACAGCCCTCAGTTACTTTAAGGCGTCCCGGCCGAAAATGCAATGGCTTCAGCCGCTTGCGGTGCATTGACAGCAGCGTAGACTGGAAGCCCGCGGAGGGAATGCGCAGGGCCCTTGCCCCTGCGTCTTGTGTGCCTGGCGGGGCGGGCCCGGGGCCTAAGCCGAACGGCAAGAGTCGTCCAACGTTTCCGTCACCACGAAGGGCACGAAGGACACGAAGAACGGCAGGCAGAAAGACGCCCCACAAAGGCTTTGTTGCCGTTCTTCGTGCTCTTTGTCAGCCCGCCGCAGGCGGGCAAGCCCGCCAGGGGCGGGCAAGCTTCGCGAACTTCGTGGTTCGTCCTCGGTGGTCGTTAGGAAGCAGTAGAAGAGTTACGCCAGACCTCTTGGGGAGAGCCGATCGGGTATCAGGCCGATTTCCTGTGCCGCTGCTCCGCCGGCGGGGCTTCCGAGCGGGATATGTCTGCCCCAAGCATTGTGAGCCGCTCTTCCAGCGTCTGATACCCGCGGTCTATCTGGTCCACCCCGGAGATGGTTGTTTCCCCGTCGGCTGCGAGCGCGGCCACCATCAGCGCCGCTCCCCCGCGCAGATCGGCGGCCGTGACGTGCGCCCCGTGGAGTTGGCCGACCCCCTCTATGATGGTCTGCCCGTCGCCCTGCACGATGCGGGCGCCCATGCGCTGCAGCTCGCCGACGTGGGTGAACCGGCAGGGATGAACGCCTTCTCGCACGGTGCTTATGCCCCGCGTAAGGCAGAGCAGAGCACTGAGCTGTGGCTGCATGTCCGTGGGCAGGCCGGGGTAGGGCGACGTGGCCAAACCAATGGCTTGCAGCGGCCCGGGCCGCCTGACGGTCAGGGCGTCCTCTGCTTCGTGGAATTCCACGCCCATCCGTCCCATGGCTTCGATGACGGCTCGCAAGTGGTCGGCACGAAGTCCTTCCAACGTTATCTCGCCGCCCGTGCTTGCTGCGGCCGCGAGGAAGGTCCCGGCCTCGATGCGGTCCGGGATGATAGTGTGCTCCGTTCCATGGAGGCTTTTGACGCCCTCAATGACCAGCGTAGGGGTGCCGATGCCCCTGATGTGGGCGCCGCAGCCGTTGAGGAACCTGGCCAGGTCCTGGACCTCGGGTTCGCAGGCGGCGTGTTTGATCAGCGTCCGGCCTTCCGCCAGGGCAGCCGCCATCAAGACGTTTGCCGTCCCCAGCACGGTTGAACCGTAGGGCCCCTTCAGGTCGATGCTCGTGCCACGCAGGCGGTCCGCTCGGCCGCTGATGTGCGCTCCGTTGATCTCGATGCGCGCCCCCAGCGCGTTGAGCCCTTTCAGGTGCAGATCTATGGGACGGTCGCCGATGACGCAGCCTCCGGGCGTCGCCATTCTGGCTGCTCCCCGCATCGCCAGCAGCGGGCCCAGCACGCAGATGCTGCTTCGCATCTGGCGCACCAGGTGAGAGGGGGCCTCGACAGGACCGTTCCGGGATGGTACCAGCCGCAGGCTGTCCGGGCCTATCCATTCCGCCGAGACGCCCAGGGCGCGCAGTATTGTGCTGATGGTCGCCACGTCGGTCAGACGGGGGACGCGGTGCAGGACGGAGGGGCTGTCGGTCAGGATGGCGGCAGCCATGATGGGCAGGGCAGCGTTCTTCGCGCCGCTTATGCGGACCGTCCCGATGAGGGGCCTACCGCCGCGCACTACGATACGTTCCATTCGGGGCGTCTCCTCACCGGCCGGATTTGCGAACGCACAGGACCCTCTCGCAGCCTGACGCGTCCTTTGCGGTCTCAACGCTTTCCGTCGCGAAGGCGGCGTCCTGCCCGAGCATCTGCCTGACGACCTCTGCCTGCCCCTCCCCCAGTTCAAGCACGAGCCAGGCCTCGGGCATCAGGAGATGCGCCGCCTGGGGAAGGAGGCGGCGGACGACGTCCAGCCCGTCGCTGCCGCCGTCGAGGGCCGCACGGGGCTCGTAATCCCGCACCTCTGGCTGGAGGCGGTCAATCTGGGCCGTAGGGACGTACGGCGGGTTGCACACCATGAAGTCAACACCTTCCCGGCCCGCCGGCAGGTGCCCGGGGACCGGCCCTGCCAGGTCCCCCTTGGCGAACCGGATCCGGTCCTGGACGCCGTGTCGCGCGGCGTTGCGGGCTGCTACTGCCAGTGCCTGTTCGCTGCTGTCGGTGGCAACGAGCCGCAGCGGGGGGCGCTCTGCCGCCAGCGTGACGGCGATTGCGCCGCTGCCGGTGCCTATGTCGGCGGCCCATGGCTCGCCCCGGCCGTTCGGCATCTTCTCAAGGCACTTCGCAACCACCAGTTCCGTCTCCTGCCTGGGTACCATGACGGCCGGGGTCACTTCGAACTCCCTCCCGTGAAACTCGCACCTTCCCACCAGGTACTGCAGGGGCTGACGGGCGGCCCGCCTTCTGACCATCTGGCGGAACGCCTCTCGTTCTGCCGCCGCCACCGGCTGCTCGAACCGGGCGTAGAGCATGATCCTTTCGAGCCCCAGCACCTTGCTCAGCAGGACTTCGGCGTTCAGCCGGGGATTCTCGATGCCCTTCCCTTTGAAGTAGTCAGCGGTCCAGTTAAGCAGTTCCAGCACCGTCCACTGTTTGTCCCCGCCGTCCGACGTCATCTGGTGCCCGGAGCCCGGTCGCTGGCGAGAGTGACAACAACCCCTTGATTGTAGACATAACGGGAGACCGGAAGTAAAGCTAAAACGCAAAAGCTCCTCCTCGATGCGTTTTGAGCGGCCTGTCGCTGCCGGACCCGGCTCGGAAATGCTGCGTGACGGGCGAACCGGCCGGCATCGCCGCCCCCGCGGCCACTTCCACGCACTTGACCGCTGCCGCAAATCCTGTAGAATCCCCGCATTGCACGGCTCGTGGTCGAGAACGTGCCGTGGCGTCCCGCCGCAGGCGCCTGGCCCCGAGGGCAAGAGGCCGAGGCGTTTGCTTGGGAAGTGTACGGCTTCCCGCTGCCAGACGTGCACGGCACCCGTGAAGGGAACCTGGAGATCATGGCGGAACCGGATCGAATGCTACAGGAGAGGCTGGGCGAGACCAGCTATCGTAAGCTCGTCGCTCTGGGCAATCCCGGGGTTGACGAGTTCGTCGCTGAGTTCATAAAGCTCTGCGATCCTGCGTCGGTATTCGTGAGCACCGACTCCGAGGAAGACAGGGCCTACGTACGCCGCGTTGCCATTGCGAACGGCGAGGAGCGGGAGCTGGCCGTGCCGGGGCACACGCTGCACTTCGACAGCTACCACGACCAGGGAAGAGATCCGGCGAACACGAAGTACCTCCTTCGCCCCGGCACGGACCTGGGGGAGCGAGTCAGGTCCATTGACAAGGAAGAAGGTCTGGGGGAGGTGCTCGGCTATCTGCGCAACAGTATGGCGGGCAAGGAGCTTTTCGTGCGCTTCTACACCCTCGGGCCTGCGGGTTCGGTATTCTCGATTGCCGCCGTGCAGCTCACCGACTCCTCCTACGTGGCGCACAGCGAGGACATCCTGTACCGCCCCGGCTATGAGAACCTGCGGGACCTGGGTCCGTCAGCGGAGTTCTTCCGGTTCGTCCACGCGCAAGGACGCCTGGAGGACGGCGTCAGCGCCGACGTGGACAAGCGCCGCATCTACATTGATATCGAAAGCAACATCATCTACAGCACGAACACGCAGTACGCGGGCAACACGGTCGGGCTGAAGAAACTGGCCCTGCGGTTGTGCGTCCGCAAGGCGGCCGGCGAAGGCTGGCTGGCCGAGCACATGCTCGTCATGGGAGTGCACGGGCCGGGGGGGCGCATCACCTACTTCACCGGAGCCTTCCCCAGCTATTGCGGCAAGACGTCCACTGCGATGGTGCCGGGCGAGAGCATAGTGGGCGACGACATCGCCTATCTGCGCGAGATCGAGGGCGAGGTGCGCGCCGTCAATGTGGAGAACGGGATCTTCGGCATCATCAGGGATGTCAACGCCCAGGACGACCCCTTGATCTGGCAGGCGCTGACTTCCCCCGGAGAGGTCATATTCTCCAACGTGCTCGTGGACGACGAGGGCGCCCCCCACTGGTTGGGTAACGGCCGGCCGGCACCCGAGCGCGGCATCAATCACAGCGGCGAATGGTGGCCCGAAAAAGAGGACGAGGCGAGCAATCCCGTGGACATGTCCCACAGGAATGCACGCTACACGATCCGGCTGGAGCACCTGGACAACTACGATCCGCGTCACAACGATCCCGCGGGGGTGCCCGTCAGCGGCATCATCTACGGCGGGCGGGACTCCGATACCTGGGTCCCGGTGGAGGAGTGCTTCGACTGGGCGCACGGCATCGTCACAAAGGGTGCCAGCCTCGAGTCGGAGTCCACCGCCGCCACGGTCGGCGCGGAGGGGGTGCGCCGATTCGATCCCATGTCGAATCTGGACTTCATTTCGATCCCCATCGGGCAGTACATCCAGACCAACCTGGACTTCGTGGCTGACGTGGCCGAGCCGCCCAAGGTGTTCGGCGTCAACTACTTCATCAAGGGGGCCGACGGTGGCTATCTGAACGCCCCCCAGGACAAGAAGGTGTGGCTGAAATGGATGGGGCTCCGGGTCCACGGCGAGGTCCGGGCCATCGAGACGCCGACCGGCTTGATTCCCCTTTACCGTGACCTGCGCCACATATTCCACGAGCATCTGGGCAAAGACTACGAGGCAGAGGACTACGCGCGGCAGTTCATGCTCCGCATCCCCGAGCACCTGGCCAAGATAGACCGCATCGAGAGTGTCTACCGTCGGCAGGTGCCCGACACTCCGGAGATCGTGTTCGAACTGCTGCAAGCTCAACGGCAGCGACTGCTGGCAGCGAGAGGGCGGTACGGCGCTTACGTCCCGCCGTTCGATTTCTGAGGGCACGTGCGCGTGCCGGTCGGCGATCGTGGCCAGGCGGGGTGAGTTGGCGATGCCTGTTCGGTAGAAAAGCGAAAAGGTTCTTGCAAAGCCGACTCTCACCCCCTATAAAGGGGATGCCGTTGGCTGGGGGCACACAACCGACGAGGTTCGGGATGCGGCTGAAAGAGCATGAAAGAAGCTACAGACTGAGCTTCGACAACGGCATCTCCCTTGAGATCCTCAAGCAGGGCAGCACGTTTCAGGGCTTGGGAAACGTCAAGATCAGGCGGCGAAAGCTGCGTTCTGCCGAGCTGCCCATCATGCCCCTTATCCGGACTCCCGACGGGTACGAGGTCACCAGCCTCCGGTTCGCGGCCATGCGCAGGGGCGCCGATTCGCTCACTATTTCATTGACCCCTTACGTGAGGCGTTGCGCGCGCATGGAGTGGGTCTGCTACGACGGGCAGGACCGATGGAACGTCGGTCCCTGGGAGCGGGAAGCCGAAAGGGACAGAGGCGGCGTCCTGCGCCTCCGCATCCGGGGGATCGAGCGCACGATCGGCGGCGTGGATTTCGTCGGATTCTCTTACTCCTACAAGTTCCGTTCTCGCAAGTACCGCATCTATCGCATTCACGACCGCGCCACGTGGGAGCTGGGAGGCAGGGCTACGGGCAATTCCTTCTGGATGCAGGGGCCGTTCAACACAGTGCAGAAGACGTTCCGTAACAAGAGTGAGGGGTTCACAACTTCGTGGTGCCGATCTAGCCGCCGGGCGGTGCAGTTGCAGCAGTTCCTGCCGTTGTTGAGCGTGCTGCAAGGGTTTACGTTCCAGTTCGACCCCCAGAGTCTACTGGTGACCGCCTTCGAGGCGCCGTTCCACTGCAGGTCGCTTTTCCAGAAGAACCCCGGACAGAATTACGTGATCCATTGGCATCAGTTGTGCGGCGACCTGGGGAACTGCCTTGAGTTCCCGGCGTTGCAGGTGCTCACAGCGGAGGGCGCTGCCCAGAGCGATATCGAGAGGGCCAACCAGTACTGTGCCATTCGGGAGGAGTTGCAGCGTGACTACTGCGAGCAGTCCGGACTGGTGCGGGAGCGGGTAGTTGTGGGCACCCGGCTGGTGGGCGGCAACGGGTCGTGCCTGGAGAGCCTGGAACGGGGTCTGGACGAGGTCGCCCATAGCGGCTGCAAACGGGTTCACGTGCCCGGCCTGATGAGGATTCTGACGCCGCCGGCGGACTCGGAGGAGCCGCGCAAGGGCCGGCCTACGTCATTGCAGAAGGCCTTTCGGCAGGCTCAGGGGTTCGTCCAACACGCCCACCATCGGGGCATGGAGGTGGCCCTTGCCCTTCGGGACTGCTGTCTGGCGTGGGTGGTGGCCGCCAGCATGGGGGAGGAGAATCCGGATCTTTGGCGGCGTTTGCAGGGCCGGGACGGCAACGGGCTGGTGGCCCGTGCGCTGCGCGATGGGGACGCGCGCCAACTGTTGCTGGATCATCTGCGCAAGGTCAGGAAAGGACTCGGCGTGGATGCGCTCTTTGTGGACAGCATACTGGACGAGATCGCCGACCAGTTCGACTGGGTTCTGCCGGCCGGTGAGGATGCGGCCTCGGGCGCCAAAGGGGATCCGGGCTTCGACGAGGACGCAGGCCAGATACGCGCGCTTGCCGGAGCGCGCGTCTCCCTTATCGCGGCCCTGCAGAGCATGGGTTATAAGTGCCCCCTGGCCAGCGCCGGCGGGATGGTCGTGCCGGGGGTTAGTCTGGATTACGATGTGCTGCAGGGCAGGGAGTTCATGTTTCGAGACCGCGTTCTGGGATTTCCCTACGATCAGATCATCGAAAGCGGTGCGGATCCGCTGGAGGTGTATTTCCGCGGCTGTGCTAACAGACTCAGTTACGCCGCGCGCTACAGCGTGGCCCGCGGCCTGGACGGCAGGTTGGAAGGCTGGTGGCGCCCCGAATATGCCGCTATCAATAAGGCTTACCACGCCGTGAGGGACTACATGGAGCATTCCCGCCTGCTGCCGGACGACCTGGGTGTGCTGTGGGATGGAGCCGATCCCGACGTGAGGGTCTTGTGGGCCTACAAGGAATTCGCCTGGGATGTGGGGCAGCGGGCAGAGATGTTCGACGTAATGGCCAGCAAACCCGTCGAACCGCAGGAAGGTGTATTCACGGCCGTCGCGTGGAAGGCGTATCTGGTCCAGAACGCCCAGGAGTTGTCAATGTAGCTCTGAAGCGGCGACGTTGCTGTCTGTGTGCGAGAGGACGGTGCGCATGTCGGAAATGGACCTGACGGAACGGACGGTTGAAGGGGTGTCTGCTGTTGGACTCACCGGCGAACTGAACATCCATACCGCCCCGGATCTGCGCCGGCTGCTGATGAAGTACGTCAAGAAGGGCGAGCAGAACCTTATGTTGGACCTCACCGGCCTCAAGTTCATGGATACCAGCGGCCTGGCCACCTTGATTGAGGCGCAACTCAAGGTCGAGAAGTACGGCGGCAGACTTGTGCTGTTCGGACTCGATGCGCAGATCAGGGAGGTCTTCGACGTCACGCGTGTGAGCAAGCTCTTCAGGATCTATGCGACCGAGGAGGAGGCGCTCGAGGCTGTCCAGCAATCACCGGGCTGAGGTGGTGGGCTCGGGCCTGCTCGGACCCATTCCACGGGCAGGAGGGGATGCTGGCTGTCCGCCCCGTGAACGCACGCATAGTGGCCCCGCGTGCAGAGTGACGCTGTATTCGGCAATGGGGACGTGCGCAACGTTGCCAGAACCTGTATCATAACCGCCTGTTCCGTTTCTGGGAACGTGTCGTGTTCTGGGAACGTGTCGTGCAACGGCTTGACGGGGTGGGGAGAGAAGGTATCGGCGTGGGGATACGGAATGAGAACCGAGGGCGGTTTCTATCGCAACGTGTTGGATGACCTCCGCCACGGCGTCTACTTCGTTGACCGGGACCGGAAGGTCCTTTTCTGGAGCAAAGGGGCGGAAAGGATCACCGGGGTAACTGCGGCAGAGATCGTCGGGGCTCGTTGGGACGATGCCTTGAGCAGCCGGGATGGCCAGGGCGCGGCGGTGGGGGAGGAGCTTTCACTGGTGGCGGCGACCCTGGCCGATGGCCTCTCCCGCCGGATGGATACCTACATTCGTCACAAAGAGGGGCACCGGGTGCCTGTCTCGGTGCGGGTGAGTGCCGTCACCGAGCCGGACGGCGCGATCAGCGGGGCCGTCGAGGTCTTCAGCAACGACGCCTCCAAGGTGGAGGCGATGAGAAGGATCAGGGATCTGGAGGGGATGGCGCTGCTGGATTCCCTCACGGGCCTGGGAAACAGGCGTCATATCGAGAAGACCGTTCGTGCCAGGCTCGAAGAGATGCGCCGCTACGGCTGGGTGTTCGGACTGCTTTTCGTTGATATAGACCACTTCAAGAGGGTCAATGACAGGTACGGTCATGGGACGGGCGACGAAGCGCTGAAGATGGTGGTGAGAACCCTGACTAAAGGCCTGAGGCCCTTCGACCTGCTGGGCCGGTGGGGAGGCGAGGAATTTGTTGCGATTGTTCTCAACGTCCCCGAAGGGGCGTTGGGATCGGTGGCGGAGCGGTGCTGCAGACTTGTCGAGCAGGCCGGCCTGCCGGTCGGTGAGGACCTGGTGCAGGTTACGGTCTCCATCGGCGGGGCGCTGGCTCGTCTTGACGACAGGTTGGAAACGTTGATGGGCCGGGCGGACGAACTCATGTACCGGAGCAAAGAGGCGGGACGTAACTGCGTGATAGTGGAATCCGGCGCGTAGCGCGCGCCTGGATCCCGCGAGCTTTGTGGGCGGGGACGCACGGATTTGGCTCGAGGTATTGTGCAGTGAGTGGAGTGTGGTCACCGGAAATGTCGGGGTCGCATCTGGTCAGCTGGTCGGACTTGAGAACGGGCGACGAGTTCTACCGCGATGTGCTGAACCATCTCTATGATGGTGTGTACTTCCTGGACCGGGACCGGCGGGTTATCTTCTGGAATCGCGGCGCGGAGCGGATCACCGGTTTCACGGCCACTGAGGTCCTCGGAAATCGCTGCATGGACAACATCCTCATGCACGTGGACGAGCAGGGGACCAACTTGTGCGAAGGACTGTGTCCGGTGGCCGCAACCCTGGCTGACGGCCAGTCCAGGGAACTCGAAGCCTACCTGCACCACAAGAAGGGGCACCGAGTGCCGGTTCTGGTCCGTGTCTCCCCCATCCTGGAATCCGATGGCGTCGTCAGCGGCGTTGTGCAGGTCTTCAGCGACAACAGCTCGAAGATCGCCGCCGTCGAGCGCATCAACGAACTGGAAAGGGTGGCTTTCCTTGACGCCTTGACCGAGGTGGGGAACAGACGCTACACCGAGATGAACATCCGTGGCAAGCTCGACGAGGTCCGCCGGTATGGCTGGGTGTTCGGAGTCCTCTTTGTTGACATAGATCACTTCAAAGCGATCAACGACAAATACGGCCATGATACCGGGGACGAAGTGCTGAAGATGGTCGCGAGGACCATGGTCGGGAGCCTCAGGCCGTTCGACTTCCTGGGTCGCTGGGGCGGCGAGGAGTTCGTGGCCCTCATCGTCAACGTCAACGAGGGCACGCTGCGCTCCGTGGCAGAGCGCTGCCGCGCGCTTGTGGAGAGTTCCAGCCTTCAGCCAGACGAGGACGTTGTGCGCGTGACCGTTTCTATCGGTGCGGTGCTGGCACGCCCGGATGATACCTTGGAGACGGTGGTGGACAGGGCGGACGAACTGATGTACCGCAGCAAGAAGGCCGGCCGCAACTGCGTGATCGTGGAGTCGGGTCCCTGAGTCGGGCTGAAGCGCTGTCTGGGCGGTCCGCGTCCCGCCGTTGCAGTTCCATCCTCCGGCGCACTACAATGCGCCACCTTCGGCGCACTACGATGCGCTACCTTACGATGCGCCACCTTCGGCGCACTACGATGCGCCACCTTCGGCGCACTACGATGCGCTACCTTACGATGCGCCACCTTTGTCCGGGTTCTCCAGCATCGGCGACATGATCGGGTCCGGACAAGCTGCCGCGGAGCTATCATGGCAATGACGAGTCGCGAAAGGATTCTCACCTGTTTTGAGCATCGCAGTCCCGACCGCGTGCCGACCTTCATCTGGATCAACCGGGATGCCATGGACGGGTTGCTCGCGCACCTCGGGCTCAATTCCGACAGGGAGGCGCACGAACGCCTGCGGATAGACCGCTGGGAATCGGTCGGCCTGCAGGTGCGCTGGCCGGACGAGTGCCAGGCACTGATAGACTCGCTCGTGCCTGACGAGTACAGGGACGACGAGCAGTATCGCGTTATGTCCGGCGGCCGCGTCGTCAGGGTCCATCCAGGCAGCGACTACCTGGAGGACGTCGTCTGGCTCCCGCTGGCGGAGGCCGAGAGGCCTGAGGACCTGGACTTCTATCCGTTCCCGCGCGAGGAATGGATCACGGTCCCCGAAGACCTGCCGGACAGGATCCAGGCCCTGAAGGACGAGGGAGCGGTGGTGATCGGCGAGCTGACGCAGCCCTTCAAGGCGGCCTGGCTGGTGCGGGGCATGGACAACGTCCTGATGGATTATGCCATCCGCCCGGGGCTGCTCGACCGCCTCTACGACATCCTCTATGGGTGGGCGAGGGCCGTGGGCGTGCGGCTGGTTGAGGCCGGCGTGGACATGGTGCAAATCACGGGCGACCTGGCCATGCAGAACAGCATGATCATGTCGCCCGACGCCTGGCGTCGGTTCGATAAGGGGAGGTTGAAGGCCCTCATATCCGGCCTGAAGGCGGCCAATCCCGCCGCTTACGTCATGATGCACACCGACGGCGATTCACGGGCTATCGTCCCGGACCTGATCGAGTGCGGCCTGGACGTCCTCAATCCCATTCAGCCGGAGTGCATGGACCCCGCGGAGTTCAAAAGGGACCACGGCGACCGCCTGGTCATGCACGGATGCGTGAGTCTGCAGAAGACGCTCCCCTTCGGCACTCCCGAGGACGTCAGAGCGGAGATTCGGCATCTGATCGAGCATTGCAGCATGGGCGGGGGATTGTGCCTCGGCCCTTCCAACGTCATCTTCAAGGAGATACCGCTTGAGAACGTTGTGGCCATGTACGACGCCGTGGGGGAGTGTTAGCCGCGATCGGGCCGGTCTCGTTTCGGGGGTCGGGGCCCATGTACGCCGTAGCCTCTAGCGGCGGCAAGGACAGCACGCTGGCTCTGCACAGAGCGCTGGCGCAGGGACTCCGTGTGACGCACCTCTTCCACGTATACGGGACCGAGTACGGCCGCGTCCGGTTCCATGGATACCGCCCGGAAATGCTCTCTGCTCAGGCGGAGGCGCTGGGCCTCGAAATCATAATCGAGTCCACGCGGGCGGATCAGTTCGACGAGGACTTCGCCCGTGCGCTGGAGAAGGTGAAGGAGGCGGGTCTGCGCGGCGTCATCTTCGGCAACATCCTTCTGGAGGACGTCAGCCAGTACTACCGCGAGCGCGTGGAGGCCGTGGGTCTTCAGTACCTCGACGTGCTCTGGCAGCAGGACACCGCCGCCGTGCTGGAGGAGTTCGTCGAAGAGGGCTTCCGGGCGGTCGTGACTTCCGTGTGGCTGAAACACCTGGGCCGCGAATACCTTGGCCGCAGCATAGACCGGCAATTCGTGGCCGACATCACTCGCCTGGAAGGCATAGACCCCTGCGGGGAGAATGGCGAGTATCACTCCCTTGTTCACGACGGCCCGTGCTTCGACAAGCCGCTTCGTTTCACCACGCACGGCATCCACGAAGAGCCGGAGAACCTCTTCCTGGACATCCGCCCGGCCTGAGGCACGCGCGCACGAACCGCGCGGTCCTCAGCGGGTAGGCCGCGGAGGGCCGTCGGAGGGGGCGCACGCGTTCCTTGCACGGCAGGCTGTGGCGTGTTAGCCTGGGAACGGTGACGGGTCAGGGGGCTGTTTCTGATTGTTTCGTTCTATTCGATTGGAAGGACATGTACGATGGCCAACAGTGAGGACAACCTCAACGCGGCGTTTGCGGGGGAAAGCCAGGCGAACCAGAGGTATCTGCGCTTTGGCAAGAAAGCCCAGGAAGATGGCCTCGCGATGATCGGCAGGCTGTTCAGGGCTGTGGCGGCGGCGGAGACCGTTCACGCCCAGAACCACCTGGATGCTATGCGGGGCGTCGCCGACACGCTGGCGAACCTGAGGGTGGCCATGGCCGGTGAGGCGGAGGAGTTCAAGTCCATGTATCCTGCCTTCGTTGCCGCCGCGCGCGAAGAGGGACACAAGGACGCCGAGCGCACCTTCGATTACGCCTTGAAGGTCGAAGAGATCCACCACGGCCTCTACGCCGGGGCTGTCGAAAGTCTGGAGAAGGGCGAGGACCTGCCCGAAAAGAAGATGTTCGTCTGCAGGGGCTGCGGGAACACCGTCGAGGACGAGGCCCCGGACAAGTGTCCCATCTGCGGGGCTCCGAAGTCCTGGTTCATGTGGATTGAGTGACGGCCTGGGCGAGGGCGGGTCCGTTATCCGGCTTTGCGGGGGGTGAGTGAGGCGGCGGACCGGCTCCGCCGAGCGTCAACCCGCCCTGCGGCTCTTGCCTTGGCGTTTGCGGGACGTGCTTTGGGTGTTGTCGAGGGCGGTTTGCAGGGACGAGCAGAGGTTGTTGAGCAGCCGATTGAAGCTGCTGCGGTCGGGCGCGGCGAAGTCGTTCTGCGTTGCCACCCCGGCGGCAGCGTCGTAGCGCTTGCGCCGGGCCGGGTCGCGGAGCACCTCGTAGGCCCGCTGCACGCGCTTGAAGTGGGCGGGGTCCGCGGCCCGGTTCAGGTCCGGGTGGCACGTGCGGACCTTGCGGCGGTAGGCACGTTTGATTTCTTCGAGCGCGGCGCCGGGCTTGATGCCGAGCAGGTCGTAATAGCTTTGCGGTTCGTGCGGGTCTGACATCGCGGCGCTTCCCGGCCTCCGGAATCCTGTCGTATTTATGTAGCACAGGCGCCCTCGCCTGTGGTCTTCTCTGAGAGTATAGGCCGGCCGCCGACGCGAACGCAGAAGCGTCCTGTAAGTTAGCGCGTAGCAACGGTTTAAGTCCGTCAAAAAGGAGGCGGGGAAGATGCGGAAAGATATCGGTGGCGCCGCTGTGGAACTGGTCCGGGGGGATATCACCCGGCAGGAGGTGGATGCCATTGTGAACGCCGCCAACAGCGGACTGCGCGGCGGCGGGGGCGTGGACGGTGCGATCCACCGCGCGGGCGGGCCGGCCATCATGGAGGAATGCCGCCGCATTGGCGGGTGCCCCACCGGCAGTGCCGTGATCACGACGGGCGGCAACCTGCCGGCACGCCGCGTCATACACGCCGTGGGGCCGCGCTGGAGCGGAGGGTCCCGCGGGGAGGCGGAACTGCTCTCCGGCGCCTACCGCTCCAGCCTGCAGGTGGCGGTGGACAACGGCTTGCGTTCGGTGGCCTTTCCCTCCATCAGCACCGGCGTCTACAGCTACCCCATTGAGGAGGCGGCGGGTGTGGCGCTGAGCACCGTGGCGGAGTTCCTTGGGCAGAACCCGGGCTGCTTTGAGGTGGTGCGCTTCGTGCTCTTCACTGCCGCCGACTACGACGTCTACGCAGCGGCGCTCGAACGGGTCACCGCGCATTGACCGTGTCTGGAGCCGGACCGTCTAGCTGGTGTTCTCCGGGGACGATGACTTCTCTGTGCGGAAGGGCACGCTCATCCTTGGGCCGTAGTAGGGGCGGCCGCCAAGGCGGCTAAAGTTCGCGAACCGCCCCTACGACTGCCGAGGGAGTGCGCCTATGTGTGAGCGTTGGCAAGACCTGCCGGGTCGGGTGAGGCCGTGTCCTTTGCCCTGCCGCGGTGTGACTCTATCATGCTGCCGTTCGCATTGGTCAGGGAGGGTCGCGCGGTGGGCGATGTGTTCGAATGGCAGACTTCCTCGCCCGAGAGTCAGGGCATGTCGGGCGAGCATTTAGGCGCGATGTGTCGCGAGCTGGAACGGCGCGGAACCAAGGCGCTGTTGGTCATCCGCAACGACCGCATCATCTACGAGTGGTACGCCGCGGAGCACGGCCCGGCGGTCACGCACTACACGGCTTCACTTGCCAAGGCCCTTGTGGGCGGGGTCTCGCTCACGTTGGTCCTGCAGGATGGGCTTCTGCGTGTGGATGATCCGGCCTGGAAGTACGTCCCACAGTGGCAAGGCCACCCTGAGAAGTCGCGGATCACGATCCGGCATCTGGCCACGCACAGTTCGGGCATCGAAGACGCCGCGGAGGCCGGCCTGCCCCACGACCAATTGCCGGGCTGGAAGGGGGCTTTCTGGCGGCGGGACCCCAATCCGTTCACCATCGCGCGCGATCAGGCGCCCGTTGTGTTTCCGCCCGGTTCGGGCTATGCCTACAGCAATCCCGGTATGGGAATGCTTGCCTACGCGGTGACGGCGGCCCTGCGGGGGACTTCTCACGCGGACATCCGCACGCTGCTGCGCGAGCGCGTGATGCGTCCAATTGGCACGCCGGACGGTGAGTGGTCCATCGGCTACGGCACCCGGTACGAGACCGATGGGCTCGCCCTTGTGGCTAACTGGGGTGGCGGGAGTTACACGCCCCGGGCCGTGGCGCGGGTGGGCCGACTGATGCTCCGCCAGGGGGACTGGCAGGGCCAGCAAATCCTTTCGCCCCAGTGGGTCGAGAAGGCAACGACGCAGGCCGGCACGCCGCTGCCGGAGCGGTCTGCCGACAACCCGGCCCCGGCCTCGGGCCTGGGCTGGTGGGTGAACTCCGATGGCGTCTGGCCCTCTCTGCCCCGCGACGCGTTCGCCGGCGCCGGAGCGGGCAACCAGATCCTGCTCGTGGTTCCCAGCCTCGATCTGATCGTTGTGCGCAACGGTTCACAACTCGGGGACACCTTCTGGGCAGGCGTGGACAGCCACCTGTTCAGGCCTCTGGCGGGGGCTGTGCTTCCGCCATGTCCGCAGAGCCCCGTCGTAGAGGCCATGCAGTGGGCGCCGGCGTCCGCCATCGTCCGGAAGGCATACAAGAAGGAGCATGACGGCTCTGACAACTGGCCCGTCACCTGGGCGGACGACGGCAAGCTCTACACGGCTTACGGCGATGGCTGGGGATTCGATCCGCCCCTGCCCGAAAAGCTCAGCATGGGATTCGCCAGGGTCACGGGCATGCCGCCCGATCTCGTGGGGGAAAACGTCCGCTCCGATGGGGAGAGGAAAGGGCCGGGCAGGTCCGGCAAGAAGGTCAGCGGAATGCTGATGGTCGAGGGCGTTCTCTACGCCTGGGTCCGCAACGCGAACGAGGACGGGGCGCATTCTCAACTGGCCTGGTCAGACGACCGTGCGGAGACCTGGACCTGGAGCGACTGGAGATTCCGGGAGTTGGGGTACTGCACGTTCCTCAACTTCGGGCGCAACTATGCCGGCGCTCCGGACGATTACGTCTACGTGTACTCCCACGACGACCCCAGCGCCTATTGCGCTGCGGACCGGATGATCCTGGCCCGCGTGCCCAGGAACGCGATCAGGGGGCGAGATGCCTACGAGTTCTTCGCCGGCCTCGATAAGAAGGGCAGTCCCATGTGGCGCACCGACATCAGTCAGCGTGCGGCGGTGTTCACGCACAGGCACCGGTGCCTCCGCTCAAGCGTCAGTTACAACGCAGGGCTGGGCCGCTACCTCTGGTGGCAGCAGATTCCCAATCACCCGCGTGAACCCCGCACGCGATTCTCGGGGGGCTTTGCAGTCTACGATGCTCCGAAGCCGTGGGGCCCGTGGACGGCCGTCTACTACACCGAGTTGTGGGATGTCGGTCCCGGGGAGACCGGGGCATTCCCCACGAAGTGGATGAGTGGGGACGGCCGGACCGTCTACCTGGTGTTCTCCGGGGACGATGACTTCTCTGTGCGGAAGGGCACGCTCATCCTTGGGCCGTAGCCTCCGAGTGTGGGGGCGGCCGCCAAGGCGGCTAAAGTTCCCGAACCGCCCCTACGGCTGCCGAGGGAGTGCGCCTGTGTGCGAACGTTGGCAAGACCTGCCGGGTCGGGTAGAATCCGAGGCCCGCTTCGGGATGAGGACACTCAGGTGGCGGTTTGCGACGAATTCCAGGGTCTTGCCGAGCAGTTCAGTGCGGGGTTCGGCAACCGGCGGCCCGCCTGGCTCGTCCGAGCGCCCGGCCGCATTAACCTGATCGGCGAGCACACCGACTACAACGGCTTCCCCGTCATGCCGATGGCCATCAACCGGGCCATCCGGATGGCCGTCGCGCCGCGCGACGACGGCCTGGTCGAACTGAAGAACGCCGACGGTTCCCTTTACGGAGACCGCCGGTTCGCGCTGTCCGACCCGATTGCTCCGTACGCCGCCGCAGATTGGGGGAATTACGTCAAGGCGGGCGTGCAATCCCTGGTCGAACTTGCCCTGAGTCAGGGCAGGGCTGTAGGCGAATTGAAGGGGATGTCGTGCCTGGTGGCAGGGGACATTCCGCCGGCGGCGGGCCTTTCATCGTCTACCGCGCTGGTTGTGGCATCGGCGCTTGCCTTCAGTGCTGTGAACGATATGGAACCGGACAGACGGGCCATGGCGGAGCGGATGGCCGAGGCCGAACACTACGTCGGCACACAGGGAGGAGGCATGGACCAGGCCGTCTGCCTGCTCGCGCGAGAGGGGGAGGTCCTGAAGATTGACTTCTTCCCGCTGCGGGTGACGCGGGTCGCGTTTCCGCGGGACTACAGGATAGTGGCCGCCCACAGCACGGTCAGGGCGCAGAAGACGGGCGAGTCGCTTCTCGCCTACAACCGCCGCGTCCTGGAGTGTCGAATGGCCGTGTGCCTGCTGGCGCGTGAACTTGGCGTCGAGCCCCCCGAGCGCCTGGCCGACCTGGCGTCGGCGCGGCCCGACGTGGCGCCGGAGGGGATGGTCGGCCTGCTGAAGCGTGTGCTCGGACGGCGCGAGGGCCTTTCGCTGGGCCGAGCTTCGGCGCTGTTCGGCATCCAGCCGGGCCAGTTCGCGCAGCGGTTCCTGCGGATGGCGAACGGCCGGCTGCTGCCCATGCCGGGCGACGGCCTCAAGGTGGTCCAGCGATGCCGACACGTCCTGAGCGAAGCGGCGCGGACCGAGCGGGCTGCGGAGTGTCTCGCGTGCGGCGACCTCGAGGAGTTCGGCCGCCTGATGGACGAGTCGCACCGGAGTTGCGCGGATGACTACGAGATCAGTTGCTACGAGCTGGACCAATTGGTGGCCCTCATGCGGGGGGCCGGAGCGCTGGGTGCGCGCCTGACGGGGGCGGGCTTCGGCGGTTTTGCCATCGCCCTTGCGCACCGCGACCGCGTCGAGGCGATAACGCACGCCCTCGATACGGGCTTCTACAAGTCGCGGCGGGTTCCTCGGACTGAGAACGTGTTCGTGTTCCAGCCGGCGCCGGGCGCTCTGCGACAGCGGGTTGGGTGATCCGGTGTGCGCGCGCTCGGTGCGGAGGCGTCGTGCCAGAACGGAAGGGAGTGTCAGATGAAGATGTACGTGGAGACGGACATGGAAGGCGTGGCCGGCATCGTCAACGTGGAGGACTACCTTTCGCCGTCCGGGCGCTACCATGAGAAGGCACGCCGGCTGGTCACGGAGGAGGTGAACGCCGCCGTGCGCGGCTTTGCCGACGCCGGCTTCGACGACATCGTCGTGGCCGACGGACACGGGAGCGGGGCGATGGACATCGAGCTGCTGGACAGGCGGGCGCGGATGATGCGAGGCCGGATGGGCTGGCCGTCCGTGCTCGACGCGTCCTACGACGCCCTGGCCTTCGTGGGCCAGCACGCCAAGGCCGGCACGCCTCATGCCCACATCCCCCATACGCAGTGGTTCGGCATCATTGACATGAGTATCAACGGCATCTCGATCGGCGAGTACGGTCAGATGGTCCTGTGCGCGAACGAACTGGACGTGCCCATCATCTTCGCGTCCGGGGACGCGGCCTTCTGCCGCGAGGCGAAGGAGCTGACGCCGTGGGTGGAGACTGTGGCCGGCAAGGAGGGAACGCTGGCCGGCAAGGGCGACGAGTTGGAGAGGGACGCCTACGGCCGTTCCCACGAAGCGGCCATTCATCGCCATCCCGAGGTGGTGCGGCAGGAGATCGAGGAGGCGGCACGGCGGGTCGCCCGGCGTTTTGCCGAAGACCCGTCGAGCTTCGGCCGCATTGACATCCAGCCGCCCTACAAACTGGTGGTGCGCTATCGCCAGGTCGGGGACAAGCCGCCGCACACGGAGGAGCGCGAGCACCCCACCAGCATCGTTGACCTGCTGAACTCGCAGTGAGGCGCATTCGGGCCGTTGCGCCGTTCCCACGAAGCGGACCGGGCGTTTGCCAATTGTGGGCCCGTCGCCTATGATTCCCGCGGCGGCCGGCGGGCGCGACGGTCTCATGCGGGGGCTGGTCAAATTGGGGATCAGGAGAGGCGAATGAGAAGGTGGTTCGCCGTCACGGGTATGGCGCTTGCGATGGTCGTGGGCCTCATGCTGCCGCTCGGGTGCAGCCCGTCGGCGGCCGACGCGCAGGGTCCGGACGGCCAGCCCTCCGGCTTGCCCGTCCCCTCGGGCAAGCCGGAGGGGACGGGCCTTGCCGGGAACTATCCCGGCGACATCGGCATAGACGCGGACCCGGCCGTCCTTCTGGCCGAGAGCTTCGAGACGGGAACCATAGGGGACCTGGCCGAACGCTGGAGCGACATCAGCAACAGGGACGGCCAGGTGATGGCCTTCAGCAGCGACGTGCCGCCGGCCAGCTCGGGCAGGCGCTCGCTTGAAGTGACCGCCACCCTGGGCAAGGACACGGGCGGGCATCTCTACACCCGCTTGCGGCGCGGTGTGGACAGGGCGTTCGCCCGCTTCTACGTGAAGTTCCCGCCGGATGCGGGCTACATCCATCACTTCGTGCATCTGGGCGGCTACAATCCCTCGACCCCCTGGCCGCAGGGCGGTGCCGGCGAACGTCCGCGCGGGGACGATCGGATGACGGCGGGCATCGAGCCCTTCGGCGGGAACGGTCGCTTCCCCCCGCCGGGCGCCTGGGGCTTCTACGTCTACTGGCACGAAATGAAGGTCTCGGCCGACGGTAAGTACTGGGGCAACGGCCTGCGTCCGGCGCGGCCCGCTCCGGTGCCCCGCAACCGGTGGCAGTGCGTGGAAATCATGCTCAAGTGCAATTCCGAGCCGGATCGCCCCGACGGCGAGCTGGCCCTCTGGCTGGACGGGGAACTGACGGCCCACTTCTTGCGCGGCGCGCCGCGCTCCCAGTGGACGGGGATGGGATTCCGCCTTCTGGATGACAACGGCGAGGCGTTCGAAGGATTCCGCTGGCGCACAAGCGATGAGTTGAAAGTCAACTTCTTCTGGCTGCTGCACTACGTCACCGAGAACTCAGTGCGCCGGAACAGAGTAAGGTATCCAAATCCGACGAACCGGGTTCTGTTCGACGACATCGTGGTCGCTGCGACCTACATCGGCCCCGTGAAGAGCCAGGGGGACTGAGTCCGGCAGCCGCTCGGGGGGCCGCCGGCGCATGTCTGGACGCCGATGGGCATCTATCAGGAGGTGACAGGGCGATGAGTGGAGCAATGGTGTCGGCGGTGCTGATGCTGCTTGTCGTTCATGGGATCGGGGCGCCGGCGGACCGGGAGCCGGGCGCAGAGATGCCGGCCGTGGGGCCACGCGGCGCTGTCGGTGCGGACGTGCCGTTGAGCGACGCTGAGGAGAGGGAGTTCGCCACGCGTGTCACCGTGGAGGGGCGGACCGACGGCGCGGTGCAAGCGGCGTGTGAGCGGGCGCTCGAGGAAGGCACCGACGCGGTGTTCCTGCCCGCCGGCCGATACGTGTTCCAGAAGGAGGTGCGCGTGCCCGGCGGGCTGACCCTGTTCGGCGAAGGACCCACGACGCTATGTCAGACCGAAGGCCGGGACACTCACCTGTTTCGCGTCGACGGGGACGGGGTGCGCTTCACGCGCCTGAAGCTCCAGGGCGCGGACACGAGCCAAAGCAAAACCAACAACACCTACGGCATCAACGTATCCGGCAAGCAGAACATCCGCATAGACCACTGCGAGCTTCTGGGCTTCAGCTATGCCACCAATTTCGCCAGTGAGGCCACGGCTCAAGTGGACCATTGTTACATCCACGACTGTCCGCGCGACGGCCTGGGGTACGGTGTGGCGGTCTACTCGGGGGCCTACGTGCTGGTGATGGACAACGAGTTCAGCCAATGCCGACACTGCCTGGCCTCCAACGGGTCGCTTGACTGGGGCAGTCCCAGGCGGCTGGGAAGGTACGTCCACAAGCCCGGTTTTCGAAAGACACACTGGGAGTTCACGCACAATCGCGTCAATGGCGACGATCGGACGCGGTACCGGCTTTGCGCCGTGGACACCCATCCGGGCATGGACGGCACGTTCGTGGTCGAGAACAACATCTTCGAGAACGTTCGTCACGGCGTCGGGATACGGGACGGCTCCGGCATCATCCGAGGCAACCTGTTCCGCAACCTTTCCGGCCGCCGGCCCGTTGGCATCTCCATCAGCTACGGCGAGCACAACGGCATACCGGTCGAAGGCTGCATGCCGCACGACGTCGAAGTTCAGGGCAGTGTTTTCGTCAGCCAGGGCGCAGAGCCCGAGAAGTATCGGATCGGCAGGGCGGAGAACATCATTATTGATGGCCAGTTGGTCCCCCAAACGCGCAGCGGGGACCGTGCTCAAGCGCCGATGCCGCGGCTGGTCCCCATGGATGCGGAGGGGATTCTGCGGGTAGCCCGCCGGGACTAGGTTTCCAAGCGCCTGCCGACTTCTGCTGCGAAGGAGAGGGTGCAGGGATGAATAGGGATACCTGTTGTGTCGCGGTCTGCATTGCAGCGCTCGTTGTTGCCATGTCCATGCCCGCTGTGGGCAACCAATCGCAGGAGGGCTACACGTTTACCCTGGACGGCAAGCCCATCCACCCGTACGTGATGTCTCTTAACGGCACGCCGGATGATCCGCAACCGGGCGACGTCATCCGCATTGACTACACGTTCCTCACCCTCGGGGCGCCAGGCACGTACCACTTCAAGACTACGGCACATGAGGACGGCCGCCTGCTGCTCCGGGAAGGTCTCGACACGGAACGCGTAGTGGCTGCCACGGTTTCGTGGAGCTTCGGTGAACTTGGCCCGACCGGGCGCATGACTGCCGGAGGCCTCCGCAGGGAGGTATCCAACCCTTTGCTGCAACTCTCCGACGAGGAGATGAAGGGCCTTTGGGGTGTCCGCCTGGACCACTGGGACGAGGAGGTAGCGCGTAGCATCGAGCGCGCCGATCTGGACCGCCTTTGCGTAACAATAACGATGCAGGCGGCGGATTTCCCGCCAGGCAAGTTCCCTGAGCTGCCTGCCGAGCTCCGATATCTGTGCATTGAGGGCGAGGGCGGAGGGTTCCAGGATTACTCGTCCCTGCGGGCGCTGCAGAACCTGGCGTTCTTCAGGTTGGACAGCGTTGGGAGTGTGCCTTTCGACGTGGGGCTCATTAGCTCGAGTGGCATCAGGTGCTTATGCCTGCAGGACGCGCGGCTGGACAACACCGAGGCGATGGCTTCTTTGGGTGCGTTGCGCCACCTGGATCTTTCCATGTGCGATTCACTCTATGACATCTCGATGGTTCCCAAGCTGGATTCCCTCAAGCGGTTGACTGTCGCGTGGACGCGTGTGAGAGATCTGTCACCCCTAACGCGGTGCGACGCCCTCACATGGGTTGACGCGCATTCGTCGTGGGCCTGCAAGCTGCCGACAGGGGAGCTGCCAGCACTTCGCGAGCTGGACGTAATGTCTACTCTACTCACCGCGGATGAGGTCGCCGCTTTCTCGGAAGCCAATCCTCGCTGCCGTGTCCTGCATCGGTGGGACGAGGCGCTGTACGGTGCCTTGGAGGGGACGACGCGTATCCGTGTGCGTTCGGGCGGTACCGGCATACAGAACGTGGATGAGCAGCAAACGCTCTTGGAGGAAGCGAACGCGGCGAAGGTCCGCGAGGTCATCGGGAACATCCGGGTGATGGAGCGGCCTGGTGCCATGTGCGCGTGCCATGGCAATCCGACGTTCGAGTTCTACAGGGGCGACGAGTTGACTGCCTCGCTCAGCTTCCACCATGGCAAGAACTTGCGCTGGCCCGGCGGGTGGCCTGGCGATGGAGGGCTGACCGCCGGGAGCGCGGATTACCTGTGCAGATGGCTTGCCGACCATGGTCTGGAGGGTCCCCAGAATGAGCGAAAGCAGTATGGAAGGAAAGCCACGCAGATGTGGTCAGGGTGGCGGCAATATTGGGATTTGCTACCGCCGCAGGTCCGCGAACTGATGCAGGATGACGCGTCCAGAGATGAAGTGCTCCAGGCCCTTGCCAGGAGCGTGCCCGACCCCGTAGCCAGGGCGCAGCTTTGCTTCAGGCTCCTCGGTATCCGCAGGCGGGGATGGGAAGTGGGAGAGCTGGCGGCGAACCTCGTGGTTGCCACCTTGCTTCGGCTCGACGAGGCGGACGTGAACGCGGCGGTCGAGATGGTGGGAGACGATCTTGAAAGTCTCAACGGTGTCGCCATCTGGCTCTTCAGCGTTGGCCGGGGGGAGTTGATGGGTGACGCTACGCCCAAGCGCGTCCTGCTCCGCGTGGTCCGTGAGGCCCTGGCCGGTCCCTCCCCCAGGAACAGAAGGGAGACCATTGCCGCTCTGGGAAGGATGGGGACGGACGCGGCGATCCAGGCTCTTAGGGGCGTAATGGACAAGCCGCCCGAGTACCCGCCCAAGAGGCAGTTGCGCCCAGAGGTAATCGAGGCGATTGAGAAGGCCCTCGACAGGCCGGCGATGGTGGGTTCTTACGCCCCCCTGGCAGGCAATATCTACATCCCGTGGGCACCGGAGCTTCCAGGGGGAGCTACCGAGCAAGCGTGTGCAGCCCTTCTGCTGGCGAAGTTGGGCGACAGAGACAGCCTTCCGGCCATTCGGGCCCTCAAGAGCAACCTCGAAAAGTCCTCCGGCAGAAAGTCCGCACCGTTCGGGCCGGCACCCCAGACCGTCGAGTGGTGGGACAAGCGGACTCTGGAACAAGCCGTGGAGCTGCTGGAGGCACTGGAATGACCGGGTTGTGCGACGCCTCGACGCACACATCCGAGCGGTCTCTGCCTGGGCGTCTCGCCCGGCGCTGGAGGACTGATGCCGCCCCCGGCGAGACGCCGGGGGCTACCCACACAAAGGTTTTTACAGAGCAAGATGAGTCGTGAGAGGCGGCGGCGGATCTGTAAACTCCCCTCAATTCTTCTGCGGATGCCCGTCCTCACGTCGGTGGGACGCTTCCGGTGGCCGGCGCTCCTGCGGCTCCGCCCTCACGCAGGGCGAAAGATACGGCAGCGGCGGTGACGTAGAGCGCTGAGGCTACCAGGAGGACGGTGTTGAAGCCTGCGCCGATGGCGATGATGACGGCCAGCGGCGAAGCCGCCACCGAGGCGAACCCGTTCATCCCCCAGGCCCAGGGCGCCAGCGGCGGGTTGGTCCTCTGGACCAGCGTCAGGCCGTTGGGGAAAGGCCATCCCATCAGAAACGCCAGTGGCGCCGTCAGGAGTGCCGACGCGACGACACGCGCGGCCAGCGGCCATCCGATCAGCGTGCGGAACACGGCGTCCAGGCCGGCGGCGTACAACGTTGCCATCACCGCGATCCCCAGCGCAGCCACGCAGATCGCACGTTGCGGAGAGGAGCAGAGCCGACGGCTCGACGCGCTTCCCAGGCCGCTGAACACCAGGAACGCGCCGATCACGCCGGCCGCCGCGTAGATCGGATCGCCCAGGAAGTACGTGAACTTCAGAAGGAATACGATCTCCAGCATCAGGTAGCCGAGCCCCAGCAGGAGGAAGTACGCGCCCGTTGCCGCCCGACCGCCCGAGACGCCGCGCCCCCGCCGCAGCCGCAGCAGCGGAAGGAGGACCAGCACGCCGCCCACAACGACCGCCTGCACGAGGGCGAACACCAGGACTACGTAGCCCAGTTCCAGGCGCCTGAGCCATTCATGGCCATAGCTCTCCACGAACCGGGGCAGCGATTTCCAGCGGAAGAAGTCGTAGAAGTAGGGCCTGCCGTCCGTCGCGGGGCGCACGTTGTAAATCCAATCCCGGAAGAACGGTTCGCGCCGCTCCGAAAGTATCTGCACGGCCGCGTGGTGGAAATAGGAGTAGGGCTTGCCTTCAGGTCCTTCGACCTGGTGGGTCTGTTCGTCGTAGCGGACGCCGGGGCAGGGGCACCACTCTATGTCGAGGGCGAGGCGCGCGGCGTCGGATTTGAGCAGGCCGCACCGTTCTGAGGAGACGGGAGTGCGGAAGGCAAGCGTGGCAGCGGCCTGATGATCCCGCAACTGGACCATCTGCCGTCCGGGATCTGCGTATCCCAGGTCCTCCAGTGCCGCGCACATCGTCGCGAAGAGCTTGACGTTGTCCCGGGGAGGAAGCTGTCGGCCGCGCGTGGCGGCCAGCACTCCCCCTTCCGTCAGGTGATTGATGCACAGGGCCAGCCCTTCGCG
>DAOVRD010000121.1 GCA_030628375.1 Planctomycetota bacterium | reverse complement strand
TACTTCAACGCAGGCGAGCCCGAACATGCACTTGTCGAGTATCGCAACGTGCTCCGGAGAGACCATGAGGGACTGCCGACCGAGGATGTTTATTATCAAATGGGGAGGGTCCTTGAGCGCGGAATGGGAAGGTACACGGAAGCGATAGGATGTTATGAGAAGATACTCGCGAGCCACAAGGAGTACGAGTTCGACCGCGCGGACGTGCAGGCTCAAATCACTCGGGTGAGTAAGAGCAGATACGAGCAGTACCGCGCCAAGGATCAAGGAGCGAAACAAGCAGCCAGGGCCACGCTGGAGGCGCTATCCGCTCGGTGGCAGGGAATGGAGAAAAGGAATAGAACCGCGAACCGGGCCATCGAGCAACTGGTTCTGTGTTACGAAAAGATAGGGGACAGGGTTAGCGCTGCCCGTTATTGCATCACCCTGTTAAATTTTCTTCAGCTCCATTATGGCTACGTCAGTGGGGAACACGGCAATTATTTGGCTGCTCGCATACGGCGTAAAGCGGATGAGCTCTATGAATTCATCCTGCGAGAAAACCTCGATGATAGGGTCCCCATGCCTGCCGAAATGATCCGCGTTCCGGAAGCTGGACTTACCGTGGACAGCAGCGACCTGGGCGAAATGGCTCAGTGCGCGGTTGACCGAATACAGGAAGCCGCCGGAGGAAGTCCTCAGTGGCCAGTCTATGTGGGGTCCGCCGGCAAGGAGTTTCGCCGTGTACGGGTCTCTGTCACCACCCCCCGCCACGAGATCCCAACACTTGTCAGAGGCATCAGTTTTTGGGAGTACGGGCCAGGTCCGTCCAAGTGGACATATTTCCCTGCATTCCGCCCGGACACTAAGAGGGGTGGCGAGCTCAGGGAGCTTCCGTCCGGCGTCCGTGCTATCCGCTTCTACCCGCATCAAGGGGTTACGCAGTGGCGGGTGCATTGCGATATCGGACCTTATCGAGAGGCGGAGGCCAGCGAACGGTTCTCCCGGAGCGGCTACGGAATTATGGCATTCCCTAAACAAGTGAGAGCCATTTTCGTGGATGGGAGACGCATCCGGATCCGTCTGGGCTATTGTGGCCGCGAATTTCCCTTCCCTCCTGGTCAGCATGAGGCGCGCGTTGTCTGGTCGGATGGAACCAAAAAATCCCGTAGTTTTGTCGTCGAGCCTGGCAAAGTAAAAGAGATCATGGTGAGAAGGGATAATCCTTTTATTAAAGGCCCAAAGCCCGTCGCTGAGCGGGGCAGCAGCCCTTGCCTGTTTTTCGACCGCGATGGCCGGCTATGGCTCTACTGGGATGAGGCCAGATGCTACTCCCGCAACGCGGAGCCGAGTGAGGAATCAGACATGTATTTTTCGGTCTCTTCCGATGGCGGTCGCACATGGAGCGAGCCACGCCTTTCGCCAGTGTCTGCTCTGAACCTCGATATGCGCCCTGTGCTGCAGCAGGACCGATACGGCACTTACTGGCTCGTCTGGTGCTCCAGCCGCGACATGAGCGACCCCAGGGCACTGTGGATTAGTTCGTCGCAGGATGGTTACCAGTGGAAGTATCCGTGGAAGGTGGGACTGCCGGAACCGCAAATCGATTCGGCCGCTGCTCGGATGGAAAACTCGAGACCGGGGTTCTCATTCGCGATCAGCGCAAGGAACGTTTTCTACATTTCCTTCCTGGGATATCTGTGGCATTCTACCGACGGGAAAACCTGGGGCGAGTCCCTCCCGGTGAAGGTTAAGGCTTCAGGCTTTCCGGGCAGCTTCTGCCATCTGCACGCCAGTGCCGGCGGACTTACACTTGTTGGAATCGAGCGCGATGACGTCCTGCTAACTACATCGCGAGACGGCAGTTCGTGGAGCGAACCCCAGGTAATCGCCAGTGCAGAACCCGGTAGAGGGGTCCGAAATGCTTCAGTTGCAGTGGATGCCTTTGGAAACTGCGTACTGGTTGCGGGCCGCACTCTCGGGACCTACGGACGAGTTAAGCGTGTCGGCTCTGAGTGGAGCGAACCCTTCGTCACCGAACCGTACTTGCTTGGAGCGCTCGACTCCACAGTTGCGGTATCGGCTGCAGGACGTTGGGCCGTGGCCTATGCTTCCAAAGAAGGCATTGCGATGGCCACGGCTACCAACCTGTTTGGCAGAGGAGATACCACGCTGGCTCCAAGCATCCCCGGAGAAGAATCTGAAGTGCTGGCAACGCACCTGCGGGTTACGCCCAAGGAGAAGAAAGTGTCGCAGAGAGTGAAGATTAGCGGCATTGAACGCGTTGTCAATTTGACCAGTGGCGAGCGCACGGAACAGCCCGATAAGAAACGAATTCAAATTGCGCCCGGGGACCATCTCGCTATAGCTTTCGACAACGAATATACCTGGCACTACGTCTGGACGGGAACTGAGCCCCGTCCGGTTGTCTTCTCTGAAGGGGTCAGGGCCCGGGTTACCGGCGTTCGCCGGCTGACCAATCTGACCACCGGCGTAAGGACCGACGAGCCGAACAAGGCGGGAATCGAAATTGCCCCTGGCGATCGCCTCGCCGTAGCGGTAAACGAGCATGAAGACTGGGAAGGCGTATGGAATGGACCAGACCGCTCAGCGCCCAGCGGGTCCTTTAGGCTCTTTGACAGGGGACATAGATGGGTTTTGACTTGCGAGCTTCTGCTCGGCCACGCACAGGCGGCAAGGGCCGTGGGGGCGCGGTCATATTGGCAGATCTTTTCGAAACCCGAACTCCCCGATTCCTGGGAGTTCTGCCGCGACCTTCAGTCCCTGGACCTCAATTCGTCTGACATTAGCGACCTCGCTCCTCTCTCCGTATTGAAGAGTCTCAGATACCTCAACCTGACGGGCTGCAGCAACATCGTGGATCTGTCACCCTTATCAGAGCTTACTAATCTGACCATTCTGAATCTGACCTATTGCAAGCGGATCAGGGACATTTCGCCCCTTTCGGAGCTTGGGAACCTGGCTTGGCTGGATCTGTTGGGCTGCAAAGGTGTCAACGACCTGAGTCCTCTGCATGCACTGCCTAACCTGCAGAGGTTAACGGTAGAAGCAAAGGATGAGGCTGATATCGCCGCACTGTCAGAGATCGAATCCCTGACTCATCTTGATCTGACCTGCGGTGGGAATATCTCTAAGCTGTCGCCGCTGTCTCGCCTGCGCAGCCTCAAGTCCCTCTGTTTGATTGACTTCGACCAGATCGCAAACCTCGCGTTTCTGTCAGAGCTGAAAGGCCTCACATCGCTGCACCTGATCGACTGCGATAACGTCAGCGATCTTCGTCCTATTTGCGCCCTCGAAAACTTGCGTGCCCTGCGTCTCTGGCGCTGCAACAAGGTAAGAAGCCTCTCAGCACTCTCTAAACGTGCAAGCCTCACCCAACTGGACCTGTGGCACTGTCAGAACCTCGCGGACCTCTCACCTTTGTCGAACCTCACGCACCTTACCTCACTCAAGTTGAGCCAGTGCGGCGGGGTGGTCGATCTGATGCCCATCGCAAGCCTACCAGAACTCGCCGAACTGGTAATCGGTCCCGGATGTGGATTCAGTGAACCCGGAATGGAGGTATTTGGAGATATGAATCCGGAATGTGAACTTTCATATTGAGGTGCATATTTGAGCTGACCTTCCCGGTCTTAGTCCTTACCGGCCACTTGGTAATAGGCTTGCGATACTTGCAGCGTCCTCTCTCCCGACGGAACGTGGCAGGACCTGGGGTTCATTGCTGAGATGCATACCGATTCCGCTTCAATCAGCGTACACACACGAGGAGGGATGGCCGGCGCATATGCGCTGCTGTCAGGGGTGTACCTGCGCACGTACGAGCCGTCCGAAGGCTGGTCCGAGAACATACCTATTGAGTCGCATCTGAACAAACCGCTGCATCCCTCCGTCGCCTGGCTGGGCGACGGGCGCTGTGTGGTGGCGTATGCGTGCGACGACGGCATCATGACGGTGCTGGTAGATCCCTTGGCCGTGGGTTCGGGTTCTGGACGGCAGGGCAGCCGATGAAGGCAAGATCATTACTGGCGGCAACACTGGCGCTGAGCGTGTTGGTTGGCCTTACCTTCAACGGTTCCGCGTTCGCAGCCGCGGAAGACGGCCCTCCGGCGTCGCTTGCCATTGTCGAAACCGATCCGGAGCTGTCTCCTCTCTCGTCCCTTCTCGAGGTGCAGCTCAGTCGCCAGGGGCTGTCGCTGGTGGAGCGTTCGGAACTGGACAGGATCCTGCAAGAGCAGGAGTTGAGTACCGCGGGGCTGGTGGACCGGGCAGCCCTGTTGACGGTCGGGCGCCTGGTGCGCGCTGATGCTTTCTTGCTGCTTTCACTGGAAGTGGCTCCCAAGGAAGGGGACGAGCCGGAAGGCTTGCTCCGAGTGCGGCTGGTGGAGACTGTCCACGGAGTGCGGCTGTTGGACTGGTTCGCGGCGTGGCGGCCAGATGAAGCCGAGGAGGCAGCCGCCGGGATTTGCCAGACAGCGTTGGGGGCGATCTCGAAACTGAAGCTTCCGCCGGGGAAACTCATTCCGATCGGGATTGTGGATATCCATCGCGTGCAGCTCGGCGAGGAGCATCAGTGGGTGTGCCGTGCGCTCACCACTATGCTTTCCTCCAGGCTTGGCAAAGAGCCGCGCATTGTTGTACTGGAGCGAGAGGACCTGAAGCTGCTTATGGAAGAGAAGCAGATCACCGAGGGCGAAGAGGGCCGGTTCTGGGGTTCCGGGGTCCTGGTGGATGGATACGTCCGAGGCGAGGCGGGAAAGCCCAGGGAGCTACAGCTCCGGCTCAGACGTCCGTCCGGGGAGCACGCGACGCCCTTCACTGTGCCCGTTCGCACTGATGACCTTCAAGGGGCCGCCGAAGAGGCCGCACGGTACGTCATCGGCGAGGTGACCGGCGCCCCCGCTACGAGCCCGTGGGACCCGCAGAAGGAGGCAGCGGAGTTCTTCCGTGAGGGGAAGCTGCTCAGGGATCACCGCAGGCGGACCGCCGCTGTCCCGCTTCTGGAAACGGCTTACGCCCTTGACCCGGAGAACCTGGCGTACGCCGTGGAGCTTGCAGGTGTCGTCCTCCACACAGGGCCATGGAAGGAGGGGCCCTACACCGAGATCGAGCAAGCCGAACTGGTGTCTCAGCTTCTGCCCTTGCTACAGGAACGGATGCGCGAGCAACCGCCGCCAGTGGATGCCGTGCTCCTCAGTGTCTTGCTCGAGCAGTACATGAGCGGCGCCGTATCCGTCGCCGACGAAAGAGTGATCGAGATCAACCGCAGGAACCGTGATGTTGTGGCCGACCTTCACGCCGAAAGACTTGGCCGTGCTGCCGAGCGTCGTCACGAAGTGCCTGGCACCGTCCGTCTGCCTCTGACCCTTGCCTTAATCAGGTCCAGTACGCCCGAAGAGGGCATTGCGAACATAAAAGAACTGGTCCGGAAGCGAATGATGCCCCCTGCGGAGAGCGGCGAGGCAGCGTCAGAAGCTCGCAGGTGCGAGAATTGCTGTGCTTTCGTCCAGGAGGTGGGCTGGCTCCTGTCCTCTGGACGACCGTGGCATCTGGTTGACAGCAGCTTCACGTTTCACACAAAGCTTATCGAATACATTCAAGAACTGGCCGGGGCCGGGGACCCGCTCGTGCGCTTTTCTGCATGTATGGTGCTGGCCAGTCTCCCCTTCAGGACGTCGGCCAGGACTCCGACGGCAGAGTCGTTGTCAATCAACCGCCGCTCTTACCTGGAGGAGGGCCTGGCGGCCTTCGAAACGGAACTGCAATCTTCTGATGAGTTCACGGCGGCCTGTAGGCGCGCGATGTGTAGGAAGATCAAGATGGCCATGAGTGCGGTCTGCTCGCCGGAGGAGACTGTCGCGATACTGGAAAGACTCTGCGGTCCGCTGATCCAGAACGGCGACGTGGATGCCTTGATGGAATGGCAGCTCAACTCCAGCATCAACTCTCTTGACTTCCGTCCTGTTGGGAACCTCGACCGTGTGAGGGCAGCCGGTCGGGCGGTGCGTTTGCTGCAACGGCAGGTAGAGGTTCTAGCAGGCAGGTCCGACGAGGAGGAGGTCGCCGCCGCCGTTAACCGGGCGCACCGCGTCGCCAATGCAATCGCCGACCGGCACTGCGCACGCCTCCTGGACCTGGAAGGCAAGCTCACGACGCTGGAAACGAAGGGAGATCAGGCGGCGGCCAAGTCCCTACGGCGTCAGGCCGATGCGATAAGGGAGGAGTTCCCCGAGTTCGTACCAATTCTCCACGCTCCTCGCGTGCCCGTGAGGATGCTGTTGCGTGCAGCCGATTGGCCCCGCAGATGGAGTTTCTTGGAACAGGGTGGGATGTTCACCAGAGCCGAACTCCAGGACGGGGTTCTCTGGCTCGTACTGACGGACCAGCCATGGGGTCACCGGACTTCCAGGCTTGGCGTGGTGGGGATAGACATGGTTGAGGGGAGAGTGGTCGCCCTGTGGCAGACCTCGTGCGAGGAGTGTGGTGGCGGTAGGCCGCTAAGCGGTCTCGTTGTCGGCGACCCAAATATCTACGTGGCGATCCAGCGCCTGGGCATCATGGAGTTCCCCGGAAGCCGCGTTGCCGGCAGAGCCTTCCTGGAGAACCCTCGCATCCTGACTGAGGAGGATGGCTTGCCGCCGGGCCACATCACCGGGATCGCGGCGAACGGGGACAGACTGTGGGTGGCCTACGCCAACGGTGAAAGCGGGCTTGGCGTGTACGATCCGAAGACCCAAGCATGGGAAACGGTCTTCTGCAGCACGCTTATGGGCGATTCGCCGCTCGCCTCAGGAGAGGCTTACCAGTTGCGCGAGTTGACCCCCCTTGCCGGTGGTTTGCTCTTTCTGGTGAAGCTCCTGGGCGAGCGCGACGGACTGTGGTGGCTGGACAGCGAGAAACGCACTGCCGAGTTCCTTTTGAGCGTCAGACAGCACAAGAGGATCGTGGACGTCGGTAATGGGTTGTGGCTCATGGGTTGGTATATCCTCGCGCCGCTGGTGCCTGAATCGGAGAAGGTCGAACTGCTCATGGTGAACTCTGAGGGCAGGAGATATCTCGAACAGCGAGGAGATCCAAAATGGCAGTTGGAGGAGGCCACCTTCGCTTCGGGGTCACCGCCCCCCAATGTGATCCTCGCGCCGTACCAGTTCGGCGGGTTGGATCTGTTCAGGGGGGCCGTTCACGGGGAGGAGGTCTGGGCCAGGCTCGGCAAGAGTCGGTTAGTCGTTCTTTGTCGCGGCCAGAGCTTAGATGAGGCGCAAGTCCTTCCTAACAATGCCCTGGAGGGCGGCAAAGTCCTCAAGTTCTTAAGCACGCCCTACGGCCTGGTCGCCATCGGCGAAGGCAGCGTCGGCCTCATTGAGTCGGAATCTCGGTGAAACAAAGGCCGTTCGCAAAGAGGGCCCAGGGCGGATGCAGCAAGTCAGCCATGACGCCTGGCGACCCACCAGAGCGCTCCCCTTTTCGCGACCGCGGTGAATGCAACCCAAACGGGCGCCCGCCCCGTGCCAGCCACCCGGCAGAGAACTTTGAGAGATTGAGACACCGCAAACGCCACCCAATGCAGACCGGTGAAACCCAAAGAAATGGTGCGGATGGGGAGACTCGAACCCCCATGGGCTTTTGGCCCACTAGAAATGCGGCCGAAAAGTGGCTTTGTATCTGTGATAGAATCCGCCTGCTCCCACGGTGGCGGGGATGCAGAAGCGTCAACACGACCATGATCTACGCCCACCTGGCTCCGCAGGACGATGAGATTAACGTGCTCTAAGCCCAGTTCTTCCTGGCCAAACGACTCGGTGCTACGCTCCTGCATGCCTGCCGCTCCCTGAGGATCTCACCGAACTGGAGCTTCGAGAAACCTAGATCCTCCACCGAGACAGCATTCGGTGCTCGACCTCAGGCAGACGATCTCCCAGTCATTTCTGGAGTGGCGGAGTCGCACCCCCGGTGGCGGCAAGGCAGTAGTGGGGCGTCGAGATCAAGGCAGACGCACGCCTGCTTAGTGGATCGCGGCAGTGTAGAAGAAGATGGCGAGAGTGTGCCCGCACAAGTAGCAGGTAGAGTAGCAGTGCCGGAACAGTGCCGGTAGGATGGGTCCGTCATTCGGAGGACCAGCTGTCGGTGACACAGGTAGTCGTCCAGGAGAGGGGCCAGGACTACATCGACAGCCACCACCTCTATCTGATTGAAGGTAGCCAGGAAGAGTGCCGTCTCGAGGCAATGACGGTCTGACGGACCCTCAAGTGGCGTTGGCCCAGGATGGAAGCGTTCCTGAGGGCGGCTGGTTTTGTGGGTTTCTCTTCCAAGGAGTTCCCTGCAGAAGACGGGAAGGTGTACCCGGTTGTGATAGCTACCTGGGACTGACGTAGTCGTCCCCCTCCGCGGGCCGGCGGGGCGGGCTCCTGGCCCCTCTCCACCTGTTCAGCCCCCCTCAGCGTGACCCCGCGCAGGTGTCATTCAGTGATGTTCTCCCATAGGTCGATCTGGCAGTGCGGCTGGTAGGGCTTGCCGACGATGCTTGGCCGGCCCGTGTTCCCAATGTCGGCCACCTTGGCCTCATGGGTGCCTTGGGGGCAGTCAATGACGGTCTCTTCGAAGTTGCCGTGCCCGTCGTTCAGGTAGATGAGCAGCTTCGGGGTGCCGGGGTGCCCGCCGAGGTGCATCTCGCCGGTGAAGATGTCCGGCGTGCCGTCGCCATTGAAGTCCGCGATGGCCAGGCTGTGGAGGTGGAACAGGTCGTCGCGCAGCATGTGCATCTTCCTGAAGTCCGGGCCCTCGAACCAGGCCAGCTTTGCCGGCGACGTCTCCGCTTCGCTCAGCACGATGTCGAGCGCGCCGTCACCGTTCAGGTCGGCCACGGCAACGCGCGGCCGGTGCCAGCCGTCTGCGATATCGACACGCGTCCACAGGTGGCCCTTCCGCGCCGGCGGCTTGAAGTAGAGGGGGCCGACGACGACTTCCACGATGCCGTCGCCGTCCACGTCGGCCACCGCCAGCCCTTCAAGCTTCAGGCCTTCGTAGATCGGGTGGCGGAGTTCGGCGGGCCATGGCTCGACGGTCGGGTCGTCCGGCAAGTCGTAGTAGATGCCCACGTCATCCTTCTTGGAGAGGATGATCAGTTCAGGCTCGCCGTCGCCGTCAATGTCCGCAAACGCCTGGTCGTGGTAGTTGCCGGAGATGGCATCCATGATCAGGCGCTGCTTCCACCGCTTGGTGGGGTCCGGGGGGTTCTCCCACCAGTAAAGGTGGTTGCCCCTCATCTCGCCAGCAACGATGTCGAGGCGGCCGTTGCCGGCCAGGTCGAAGGCTGCCCCTCCGGCTTCCAGCTCGCCGGTGCCGATGACGTGCCGCTGCCAGTTGGGGTACTCGTACCAGACGAGATTGTCTTGCCCCCGGAAGGCACCGATGACCACGTCCGTGAAACCGTTGCCGTTGACGTCGAACAGGAGCGTGATGTCCTGATGCGTGCCGGGCGGCTCGGGGTCCACCACCGAATGACGAAAGTGCACGGGCTTCACGGCTGTCTCCTTTCTGCCGAAGTGGGGGTCTCTTCAGCACTGGCCTTCGCCACCGGGACGAGTCCAGGCGCTATCGGGTGGTCGGACTGTGCCTCCGAGCCTACGATGCTAGGGGAAGTCCTGCGTGCAGTCAATCGAGATCGCCTACATGGGAGCGTGCCAGCGGGCGTGGAGGTTACCCCGCCGGCAGTGAGCGAACTCGTCCAATATTCTGGGGTGAATCGGTGTCGCACACCGCCGTCTCGGCGGTCTCAGGCTGACCCGCGCGGCCGCTTTCGCAGGACTACCGAATGCGTAGCGTCATCAGGTCGTCCTTCAGGATGGTCGCCGCCTGGCCGACGATCTCGTCGAAGCTCCGCGTCGCAGGGAAGTACCGGCCACTCAGCGAGTCGGCCCGGCCGCTGATGAGCTTGACACAGAGTTCGGCAACCAGTTCCGGCGGGTGGTCGCGGTGTTCCTCGAAGATCCTTCTGAACCCGGGCCGCCACTTCGCCCCGCCCGGGTCCTCCATGATGAACCGTGTCATCGCCGTATCGACGGCCGGCGGCGCGACGGCGAACACCTTGACACCGTGGGGCTCCACCTCCCGGGCCAGTCCCTCAGTCAAACGCATGAGCCCGGCCTTGGAACAGGCATAGCTGGTGGAGTACGGGTGAGGGTCGCCCACGCCGCCGCCGACGATGTTGATGACGTAACCCCTCTGGCGCTCAAGCATCCGACGGACCGCAGCACGACAGCAGAGGAAGCTGCCATACAGGTTTACGCGGATGTCGTGGAACCACCGCTTCGGCTCCGCCTCCCAGACCGGGCCGATGTACGAGAACGTGCCCGCATTGTTCACCTGGATGTCAATCGGCCCAAGGACCTGCTCCACCTGGTCGACCATTGCATCTACCTCGGCGACCTTGGTCACGTCGGCGAGGATCGGCATTACGCGTCCGCCGGCCGCCTTGAGTTCTTCGGTGGTCCTTGCCAGCTCGTCAGCAAGTATGTCCACTATCGCGACGTGTGCACCCCGCTCGCCATAAGCCATGGCGATGGCTCGGCCGATCCCCCTCGCCGCTCCAGTCACCACCGCAACCGCACCGTTCAGTTCCATGTCACGTTCCTTTCTCCTGCCAACAGCTGGCTACTGCAAGGGGCAGATGGCTAAGGACGGGGTCCGCAATGAGGACAGGCCTCGCCATCGCCTGCATCCACTCGCCCAGGACGCGGAAATGCTCCTGCTTGTGGTACGAAGGCCTCCAACATTCGGCCAAATGCCGTGCATTCGCAAAGGGAAGAAAGGATCGCCCAGCGGGTCACCCCGGAAACATTCGTCACGGGAAGTATGACAGTCCCAGGAGCCGCCGAGTTCGGTTCTCGCTGACGCGGATGGTGTCGCGCATTCGTTTGCCTCCGGCGCTTGCAGTTCCAGGCTCGGGAGTGAACGGCCCGTGCGGCGTTCGCGGTCGCGCGGCTCACCGCTGCCGGGCCACTCGCCACATTTCGACAGGCTGATAGTCGCCGCTCCAGTTGGCCCCGACCAGCGCCTTGCCGGCATCCCCCAGGTCCGCCACGCACAGGCCGTGGCAGCCCCTTGTCGAGGCCACCTCGCGCCGCCAGGTCAGGCCCTGGCCCTCGTTCACGTAGACGAGCACGCGCCGCCGCTCCGACTGGTGCATCTCGGCAGTGATGATGTCCGGCATCCCGTCGCCGGTCAGATCGCAGATGACCAGGCTGTGCGCGTAGTCGAGCGAGTCGTCCACCACGTGCTCGGTCCATCGGCCGCGC
>DAOVRD010000185.1 GCA_030628375.1 Planctomycetota bacterium | reverse complement strand
TTATCCAGAGAATTCTCAGAATCCTTTTTTCAGACAGAGCCTAGCCGCTGCGCCTCTCCGAGTACTTGTCCCACTGGTGCTTGTGTTCGGGTTCTGCTGCGTGTTTGTTATTTTGATGCGCCTGCTGGCGCGGCTCCGTCCCTAGCGGGAAGAGGAGCCTGTGACGTCAACGGACACAGGGCGTGGATACGGCACGCCGCGACCCCCGCTGCTGAGCTTTCACGTCATGCCTCGCGGGCAGCATATAGCCCTCACCAAGGAGCCTGCGTATAGGCGGGCGGTGGCTACATAGGAGACCTCAGAAAGGTCGTAGATTCCTGTCTCATGCATTGTCCCGGAGGATTTATCATGCGAAGATTCGTCGCCGCATCCATTCTGCTCGCGTTGCTGGTCGGCTGTGGCCAGACGCGAATGTACGTAAGCCCGGACCTGCCTGCTCTCCGGCCCCAGGCCTACGCAATACTGCCCTTTGAAGATCGCAACGCTACCAGCGATAGGACCCGGTATCCACAGGCGGCGGCCGTCGTAGCCGATGCCCTGGAAACCGCGTTTCTCAAGACGGGGTACCGCCTGGTTGAGCGAGGGCGACTCGAGCAAGTTCTGGATGAGTTCGGGTTGGCGAAGTCCGCTCTAACCGAGGATGTGGGGATTAAGGTCGGGAAGATGGTGAACGCGGACGCGGTGATCCTCGGGACGGTGATGTCTTACTACAAGGGAGCCTGGGGCGGCCGCTACGGGACGGTGGCATTCTCGGCGAAAGCCGTTCACGTGGAAAGCGGAAAGATCCTTTGGAAGGGGACTCAGAGTAAGAGCCACTGGGACTATCGCTATGATCCCGCCATCCTTGCAGCCATGGCGGCCGAAGAGTTGGTGGATGAGCTTCTTGCGCAGGTGGGAACCCCGTAGGGGGGGGTCTGTCGGTTGGGACCGGACTGCGGGCGGGACGCTTTGGCTATGCGTCGCCCTGCGGCCCGGCGCCGCTGCCGCTATAGGACTTCGCTTCTTCGGCGAGCAGCTTGATGTTCGCGTAGGGAGCGTTCAACGGAACCGCGCATTCGGGACCGATGATGTCAATGTCCCACCGGACCTTTTCCTCGAGGTCCTCAATGATTGCTTCGGGGGTGCCGTTCTGGATGAGGTCCAGGTTGCTGGTGCCTCCCATCAGTGACAGGCGCTCCCCGGCCAGTCGCCGCGCCGTCGGCGTGGGCACCTTCGAATCGAAGTGAAAGCACGCCAGGCCCGTCTCCCTTATGTAGGAGATCCTGTCCGAAGTGTCCCCGCAGATGTGGAGGATCAGGGGGCACCGAATCCGATCGTTCAGTTCCGCGTGCACGTCCTTGAGGAAGTCGGCGTAAGCATCCGGAGAGCAGAGATCGCTGGTGGCGTGGTCCGCCAGGCAGAGCGCGTCCGCTCCCGCCTCAATTTGTGCGTTGGCGAACCGCACGGTCACTTCCTTGAGCGTCGCCATTGCGCCCTTCACCGCCCCCGGATCCAGTATCGTGTTGATCAGGAACTCCTGCACCCCGAAGACGTGGTAACCGAGCGTCCATGGACCGAACACCTTGCCGACGATGGCGATCTCATCGCCGTATCTTTCCTGGAGGAGCTTCAGCGCATCGAGGGGGACCTTGCATCCCGGCCTGTTCAAGAGGTCGGGGGGTATCTCGATCTCATCGCCCATCTTGTAGAGGGGCTCCCGGCAGGCTGGCATGCGGTCCACTTCGCCCCAGTCAACCTTGCAGCCCAGCGCCGAAGACTCGTGCAAGACGCTGAACAGAGGCATGACGTTGTCGAGGCCCAGTTCCGTGTGTCCGGCCGCGGCCAGAGCCGCCATCTTCTCAGCGTCCTGGTGCGCCTCCGGAAAGAACACCCCCACCTTCTGCATGAGGTCCACGGTCACCACCGACGTGGCACTGCCCGTGGCCCGGCGCGGAACCGGGCGCCGATACAGCGCGTCAATGAATATCTCTCCGGGCTTCACGGTGCCCCAATGATATGGCAGGACGGGCCGTCTTGCAAACGGTCCGCCGCGTTGGGCAGGCGCGGGGCAGTGAGCGACGCAACGCCCGCCGGGCCTGCCCCCAGCAGTTCCGGATGTTGCCGAGAAGCGGCATAAATAGTACCATGGCGAGCCGTTGAGGGCGGTCCGGCAGCGCTTGTCGGCGCGAATACCTTCGGTTGCACAAGGCCAGGCGCCCAGTCCCCCCAAAGGAGATCCCATGGCCCGGAAGCGCAAAGACATCCTGATCCTTGCCGACTCGACACCCGGACACGCGCGTTCACGGCTCGCAGCCGACCTGGACATACTCTATCCCGATCGCGTCGCCAAGATTGACTTCACGGCCACGCGGACCACCGCGGCAAGTCTGGCCCCGTACGCCTGCGTCATTACGGAGGTGGGCAACGGCGCGAACCTGCCCAGGCTCAACTACCGCTCGGTGACCGCCTACGCGCGCCAGGGCGGCCAGGTGATGTCGTGCCTGTTCGAATACGCCGAGAACCGCGGCCTGCGCCTCAGCAAGACGCACGTGCTGGACCGCGTGCGGCCGGCCATGCAGATAGACGTCGAATGCGACGTGACGCGCGGCTTCGCCGCCGGCGACCGGGTCTGGTGGTTCGGTTGCATCGAGAACACGGCGGACACGCGCTACGAGAACCAGATGCACCAGCGCCAGGTCATGGGCGTCCGCGAGTCGGACCGCGTGCGCATACTGGCCACGTCCAACCTCAACCATGCCGCCGTCATGATCGAGGAGAAGGTCGGCAAGGGCCGCATCGTCGCGCTCGACATGCTGTCGCCGGGCCGGCCATACTTCAACAGCCACGGCGCCACCAACAAGTACCTCTTCCTCGCCAACATGCTCGGCAGCGGGGTGCGCCACGGCAAGCACTATCGCAAACGCCTGAGCTACGATGAGTTCGTTGACGCCATGGCCGACCTGGCGCGGGCGTATCCGGACCTGACCTTGCAGAACGAGGGGCCGTGCAGCGACGGCCGCGACATGTGGAGCTTCAGCCTCGGCGACGAGGCGAAGCCGACCCTATACGTGGGCGCATCAATCCACGGCTGGGAGTGGGAGAACTCCTACGGCATCCTGCGCCTTGCCGAGGTGCTGGCCGAGAAGCCCGACGTCGAGGGACTCGACACGAGCCGGCTTCACTTCAAACTTATGCCGATCCAGAACCCCTGGGGCCACGATCACTTCACGCGGCAGAATGCCCGCGGCGTTGACCTGAACCGCAACTTCGACTGCGCCTGGGAGGACCTGCCCCAAGTGCAGGACGTCGCGACGCCGTGGGACTACAACTACCAGGGCGCGCGCCCGGCATCGGAGCGCGAGACGCGCATCATCCAGGGCATCGTCGAGCGGCATCGGCCGGTATGCGTGATCGACTTCCACACTGCCGACTACGGGTTGGTGCGGCCGTACCGGGGCGACCAGGCCCTCGTAGACGCGATTCAGGCCAACGTCAAGGCGCGGCTCAAGGACCGATTCCTCTGCCAGCGGCCCAGCTCCGGCCCGTTCCAGCAGGTCAACATGGACTACATCAGCAAGCCTGCCGGTCCCAGGCCGTACCTGATTGACTACGCGGCCAGGGAGGGGGCGGCGGCCGCGTTCGTGATTGAGATGTCGGGCAATCGCGACGACGTGCACGCGCTCGTGATGAACGTGGACACCGTCGTGGAGATCTGCCTGGCCGCGACGCAGGAGTGCCTTGTAGGGGCAATTATGAATTCATAATGATGAATTATGAATTGGAGTTCAGGCCGCCCTCTGGGCTCCGTAGCTCCGGTAGGAGCGACGGAGGCTCGCCTCGTGTCCGTTTTTGGCCGGATTTGGCCGGATTTGGCCGCGCCTGGCCGGCGTTCTCACCCGTCGGCAATGCGCCAAGTGCTTTCTTTCAAAGAGCTTACGTCAACCGAAGTTGGAGTGCAGGACGTGGACGGAGCCTGTTTTTTCTCCCGCAGCGTTCGCCTGAAGCCGCTCGATCTCGCGGATGAGCTTTAAGATATTGCCCAGCAAGGACTTACGCAGTCGCGGGGCGTGCTGCCGCTCCTGCTCGTCCTCGTCGTCGTCCTCGTCCTCGAAGGGCGGGCCCTCCTTCGCCGAGGCTTCGGAGGGCAGGCAGGTGCAGTGCTGGGCTCCCATGGCAAGGACATTATAGTCGTTCGCCCCGGACGGTGTGTCCGTCGGGGGCGTTCAAACGCTGCCCGCCAAAGGTTCCTCCATGGCCGTAGGGGCGGTTCGCGAACCGCCCCTACGAGACGGGATCGGGCTCACCGGCGGTGCTGTGTAGCGTAGGCTTCCAGCCTACGCCTGGGTCGTCTCAGTTGTCACTGTAATGCACGAGACTGAGTAGGGCCTTTCAGAACGCCAGCTCCACCATCTCGTGCCCCTCCAGCCGGGGCAGGAGGAAGTCCACGCGCCCGCCCTCCTGCCGGAAGGCCAGCTCCTGCCCGCCGGGAACGCACCGCACCGACCGCACACGCTCAGGGACCTTCACCGAGACGCTCAACTCGTGCAAGGGGATGACGTCCTCGATAACGTCCAACTGCCGGCACCGCCGTTCGGGGATGTAATGCAGCAAATGGACCACCCACCGGCTCTCGCCAGCCTGCTCGTTGACGGTGGCCATGACCGTGGACGGGCCGTCGTGGCGCAGCAGCGGTTCCGGCAGCAGCATGGCGACGGCGTTGAGCAGGAGCGTCTTGCACCACCTTGGCCCCCAGGCGCTGTAGAGGCTGAAGATGGGGTGCGCGAAGTATATGACATTGCCGCGGCGCACGATTCCCGGATAGTCGGGTTCCCCGGAGGAGGGCGTCTGGCGGTGTGAGCAGAAATGCTCCCACGTGCGGTCGAAGTAGGGGGCTATCACCTGGGCCAGCACCTCTGCGCCGGGCTCGGCTTCCACTTCGACGCCCTTGGCATACATGACGTGTTCGGTGGCCGGCAGCCCCTCGCCGATCCTGCCCGCCGGAAGGATGTACTCGGCGTACTCGCTGCGTTGTCCCCATCCGACGTCCCTGGCCAGGCGCCCGTCCGCACACCGCGTGGGGTTAGGCCGCAGATGCACGCCGACCGCCTTCAGGGCGAAGCGGTCTTTCCCCGGCGCCAGGCAGGACTCGAAGGAGGCGATCAGGCTGCCTCCCGCGTCGAGATAGGCCTGGAGCTTGCCGGCCAGCGCATCCGCGACGGGCACCTGATCCGGGAGTATCAGCAGTTCGTATCCCGAGAACTCGCTGCGGGAGTCCAACACGTCGAACTGCTGGCTGCCCTCCTGGAGCATGCCCACCGCTCCCGTGGCGGCCCGGCGGTCGCCGCTGAACTCCTCCGGCGTCAACACGCCGATCTGGGTGACGGCGCGGGCGCCCGTGCACCAGGGCTCCTTGGCCTCCACTTGCTCGTAGACCGAGCCGATAAGCTCGTAGACATGGGGGCAGAGCCTGCCGTTGGGGTGGAGCTGGTCGCCGATGTCGCACTTGGCGTTCAGGGCCAACATGCGCAGACACTCGAACTCCAGCGCCGGCTTGTTCTTGAACGAGTGGAAGTCGCCCCACGCCGTATGGAACTTCCCCGTGTGGCTGAGGCAGTCCAGACCCAGCGTTCGGGCGTAGCGCATGGCCAGCGGGAAGTGCGTGTAGCCCCACCCGCCGCCGGGAAGCGACTCCAGCTCCAAATGCGTGTAGGCGTCCGCCGATTCCCGCACGTACGGCCCGACGTGGCCGGCGTTGTAGAAGATGTTGCAGTCCTCGTTGAACTGCCGCACGAAGGCCGTCATCTCGTGCTTGTAAGCGTCCATCATCTGCTTGGCGTATGCGGTGCGGTTGGACTTGACGGAAGGGTCGAGCCCCGCCTCTTCCATCCCGGCCCGGCAGTGCTGGCAGGAACAATCGCGCAGCATGTTGATGTCGAAGAAGAACCCGTCCACCGGCAGGCTCTCCAGCATCTCCTGGACGTGAGCCTTCAGGAAGTCGCGGTAAGGCGAGTTGATGCACAGGTTCCGGTAGAAGCCGGCCTCGTAGGGTTGGGTGCCGGACAGCCGCCCGTCCGCCTCCAGGACGCACCATTCGGGATGGCGTTGGGAGGTGTAGTGGTCCCATTGGACAGTCGTGTAGATGGGCGCCCGGATGCCTCTCTCGTGGCAGGCCTGGATCTGCTCCTTGAGCATGTTGCGGTTGACGAGCGTGGGATGGATGCGCTCGGGGAACTTCTGCGAATCGTAGTAGACCCAGCCGTGGTGGCAGCGGCCGAAGCACGTCACCGAGTTGACGTGCGCCTTCTGTAGCGTGTCGGCGAACTCCTCCGCATCGAAATCCGAGCCGACCTGCGGCACGTCCTCGCTGGTGTGGAAGTCCAGGTGAATCTGACGGAACGACAGTTCCAATCGGGCCATGGCTCTGATTCCTTTCAGGAGACGCGTCTGCCGGCCGCATCACTCACGGCGCGCGATTCTAGAGGCGACTCCCCGGCATGTCAATGGAAGTCCCGCCCCAGGCCACCGCCAGCCGCCCCTTCACTCGCGTTCGACCGGCTCCGGCATGACGGGCGGCCCGCCCCGTGCCTTCAACTGTAGCTCGGTATTGCGCCCGTTGCGCTGCCGGCCGGTCAGCAATCCCTCCGTCTCCAGGAAGCGCCGCACGGGCAGGTCCGCATCGCAGGACGTCACCAGATACTCGTGCCCGTCCGCGTCCCACTCCACGTTGACGCGTCCGGCATACTCCTTGCGCCGGGATTCCGGCCACTCCCAGAGGCAGTTCGAGTGCAGAACCCGGAAGTCCAGGTCCATCCGGACGATCCGGACCTCCCCGGCTTCGGACGTGCTGGCCAGGACACGGCCTGTCGGGTCCACAACCATTGCGGGGGGGTGGGTGGTGGAGGCGGCGATGTAGTAGCCGTGCCGCCACGCTCGCCCCCTCAGCGCCACCGGCACGGCAGGATTCGTGCAGAAGACCACCAGCTCCGCGTCCTGATCGGCCAGGGCCTGCCAGCCTTCCTCAAACCCGAGGTCCCAGCATATCTGCACGCCCACCCGACCGAAGTCCAGATCGAAGACGGGGAACTCGCGGCCCGGCGTGATGCCATACTCCAGCGAGCCGTCCGTCATCATCACGGGGAAGGCCTTGTCGTAGACGCCGACCGGTTCGCCCGCGCGGTCGAGGAGCACGACGGAGTTGTAGACGCGGCCGTCCCTGCGCAGTTGCACGGGCGCCGTGGCGTAGGTCGCGTGCTCCCTGGCCTTCTCAGCTATTGCGCTGACGACCTTGCCGTCAACGGTCTCGGCCACGTCCTCGACGCGCTCCCCGGCGAACCGGAAGGTGCACTCGGGCAGGATGGCCAGGTCGAGGCTCCAGCCCTGGTCCTCTGCGCGGGCCGCCATACGGTCTATCATCGCCAGGTTATGGGCGAGGAATTCGTCCGGATCGGCCGCCTGCTCCGGCGAGAACGAGCAGGTCCCGACCGCCGCAAGCCGCGGCCCGTCCTTACGCTGGCTCATCGTGCGTAGTCCTTTCGGAAGGCGGAAGCAAATGCGCCGTCCTCACAAACCCAATGACCGGATAGTAACCCAGCCCCCCCCGACCGGCAAGTGCAGCGTGATACGCCCAGGCACCCTGTGGCGGTCCGCGTGGCGCAGGTTTGCCAGTACGGCGAGTTCTGGAGGCTGGGGGTAGGGGCATGATCGGCCAACCTGCTGCACCACTGCGTCAGGAGCGTCGGGTCCGGTTAAGGCGACGCCGGGAACGACACCTCCACGCCGACGGTGAGCGGCACCCGCTCGTGCTGTGCCCGATCTCTCGCGTCCATCATCCAGACGCCGCCGTTTCGGAGGTCTGCAACCGTCGTGACGTACAGGTACGCCTCCTGCTCCGTGCAGCCCGTGATGCGGGCCAGGACCTTCTTGGCGTCGTCCACCGCCAGGTCCCGTGCGGCGCTGTACGCCCTGCGACAGGCGATGCACACGAAGGTCTCTCTCTTGCAGACCAGCGGGCGATCCGAACGGTACCTCTCGTCTTTGTGGATCCGCAGCGTGACCTCGCCGGCGCATTCCGCGCCCAAGCCCAGTATCTCACCGTCGCCCTGGGCGGCGTGGAGGTCGCCCAGCACCAGGAGCCCACCGGGGAGCTGTGCCTTCAGACAGAGCGTGTTGCC
>DAOVRD010000272.1 GCA_030628375.1 Planctomycetota bacterium | reverse complement strand
GTCCCGCCGCCAGCGGGGCGGACCTTTCTATCACCATCTTGCGGCAGTCGGGGCGTACGTGCTAAGGCCGGTCCCACGCGGGGGAATTCACCTCCGGTGGGGTATGCTCATTTTGTAACAGAAGCCCTGTACTGTTGCAGACTGTCCACAACATGAGGTATGTTCTGCCCTAACTACTCCCCGGCGGGGGCCGCATGCTTTCCGCATCGAGAAAAGGACAGGGGCTGGTCGAGTACGTCCTCATACTGGTGCTGGCCGTAGTGGTTGTCTTCCTGGCCCTCAGCCTGGTCGGTCAGAGAACGACCACCCACATCCACAACGCCGCCAACATGGTGGCCAACGCCGGCACGTGAGCGCCGCCCTGGCCGGCCCCGGCGCAGCACCCCTCATCGTTGTCACGAAAGCACGTCCTGCATCGAGTAGAGACCCGGAGGCTGTTCCACCACGAACCGGGCCGCTTCCATTGCCCCGCGGGCGAACACCTGCCGACTGCTGGCGCGGTGCACCAGTTCGATCAGCTCGCCGTCGCCAGCGAACATGACCCGATGTTCGCCGACCATGTCGCCCCCGCGCACGGCGTGTATGGCAATCTCGTCCGCCCTTCTCTGACCCACCAGACCGTGACGGCCGTACCGCAACACGGAATCCTGGTCGCGTTCAAGCGCCGTGCAGAGCCGGCGGGCAAGTTCCATTGCCGTCCCGCTCGGCGCGTCCTTCTTGCGTCGGTGGTGCGCCTCGACGATCTCAATGTCGTAGCCCGCCGGCAGCGCCCTCGCCGCGTGTTCCACGAGGGAGTACAGCAGGTTGACGCCCAGTGACATGTTGGGCGCCGTCAGGACCGCTATCCGCCCGGCGATCCGTTCCTGTATTTCGGTGCGCTGTTCAGCAGACAAGCCGGTCGTACCGGTGACCACTGCGATCCCCCTGTCGGCGCACTCGCGGGCGCATGCGACCGCAGCGTCAGGCACCGAGAAATCCACCAGCACGTCCGCCTGCCCGCTCAGTTCGCAGGACAGCGGCACTCCGAGCGGCTCTATGCCCGCCACCGCACCGGCATCTTTTCCCAGGTCCGGGTGGCCGGCCGCCTCCAAAGCGGCGACCAGCTCGCAATCCTCCGCCTCGGCGACCAGGGCGACGATCCGCTTTCCCATAGCACCGGCCGCGCCGTTCACGGCTACTCTCATGACTTGCCCTCCCATTGCCAGAGCGCCTTGCCCCCCTCCCCTGCCCTCAAGCAGGATGAATCCAACGCGTACGGCCAGCTATAATATGTCATTGAGAACGTGAAGGCAATGCTGGCCGGGCCGCACACCCCCCGCGGCTAGGAGAACATGGTGCACGAACCTGTCGCATATGACAGCGTGGGCAGCGTTTGCGTCCGCGTCCCGAACTGGGTCGGAGACGTGGTGATGGCCACGCCGGCCCTGCGCGCGCTGCGCGGGCACTTCCCCGGCGCCCACATCACTGTGGTCGTGCGTCGGCGCGTGGAGCCGGTTCTGCGCGGCGCGCCCTGGTTCGATGACCAGATCGTGTACAGCCCCGACGACGGCAGCTCAGCGCGGGAGTTCCTGCGATGCACCGGGGAACTGCGCCGGCGTCGCTGCGAGCTGGGGCTCCTGCTGCCGAACTCCTTCAGCTCGGCGCTGATGTTCCGGCTGGGCCGGGTTCGCCGGCGGGTCGGGTACGCGCGGGACCGCCGTGCTTTCCTGCTAACGGACGCCGCCCCCAGGCCGTCCGAAGGCGGCCGGTTCAAGCCGACCTACATGGTGGACTACTACCTGGCGTTGTGTGAAGGGCTGGGCGTGCCGGCCGCGCGGCGCGAAACGGAGCTTCCGTTCGACGAGACCGACGCAGCGCGGGCCGGGGACATCCTGCGCTCGCAGGGTCTGACGCCAGGACGTGACCTGGTCCTGATGCATCCGGGGGCGGGCTTTGGGCCCTCCAAGCGCTGGCCCTCGGAGCGCTTCTCGCGCCTGGCCGAGCTGCTGCAGGACGAGGGCGACTGTCAGGTGGCACTGATTGCGGGCCCCGCCGAGCGATCCACCGTGTCGGCCATCATCAACGGGTCGCGGGCGCCGATCATTGACCTGTCGGAGTGCGGCATAGACCTGCACTTGCTCAAGTGTGTGGTGGGGCGCAGCGCCCTGCTGGTCACGACCGATTCCGGACCGCGTCATTACGGGGTCGCCCTCGACGTGCCGACGGTCTGCGTGATGGGCCCCACCAACCCGGGCTACTCGACCAGCGACAGAGAGAACGACCACGTAGTGAGGCTGGACATCGAATGCAGTCCTTGTCAGAGGAAAGTATGCCCGCGAGACCACCGCTGCATGACGGACATCACGGCGGAGACTGTGCTTGCAGCCTGCCGCCGAGCGCTGTCCGTCCCGGATCGAAAGGGCGCCGATGATCAGGCTGGATAACCTGACCAAACACTTCGGAGACACTGTCGCCGTCAACGGGCTGAACCTGGAGGTCCGGCCCGGCGAGATGTTCGTCTTCGTCGGCCCCAACGGCGCGGGCAAGACCACGACGATAAAGCTCATCGCCGGCCTGCTGCGTCCGACCCAGGGAAGCGCCACGCTGTGCGGATACGACGTGCAGCGGGACTACATCCAGGCGCGATCCCTCCTGAGCTATGTCCCGGACCAGCCGTTCCTCTACGAGAAGCTGACGGGCCGGGAATTCCTGCAATTCATTGGCGCCGTCTATGGCGTGGACCGTTCCTCAGTGGCCGAGAAGATCGCCCACCTGTCGGACCTGTTCGAGATGGAGGAGTTCCTCGACGAACTGGGGCAGACCTATTCTCACGGCATGAAGCAGCGCGTCGTGGTCAGCGCCGCCCTGCTGCACGACCCAAAGGTCCTCGTCATAGACGAGCCCATGGTCGGCCTGGACCCTCGGGGGGCGAACACGCTCAAGACCGTCCTGAAGGACCTGACGCGCGACGGAGTGACGGTCTTCATGTCCACCCACACGCTGGCTGTGGCCGAGGAGACGGCTGACAGGGTCGGCGTCATTCGCCGCGGCTCGATCATCGCCCTTGGGGACCTGGCGCAGATACACGCCACGGCGCGCACTGACGGGCGGCTCGAGGAAGCGTTCTTGCGGCTCACCGAAGAAACCTGACGGATGCCTGCAAGCCCATGTGTGAACTCATCCGCCTCATACGCACAAGACTGAGGATGACGAGGTACGCGGCCGCCGAGTTCCTCAGCGGGTCGAAACTACGCATCTGCGTCGTCGGCGCTCTTGTGGTGCTCTTCTGGCTCCTGATGTTCGGAATGTTCCTGGACGCCTTCATGTTCCTGGACCACTTCAAGGCCATCAGCGCCATCCTCATAGACTACCTGTTCGCCTTCTTCTTCGTGTCCCTGCTGGTGATGATGACAATAAGCAACGCCATCATCGCCTACACGTCGCTGTACCGGAGCGAGGAGACCCAGTTCCTCTTCACGCTTCCCGTGCGGGCGGAGAACACCTTCGCCTATCGCGGGGCGGAGTGCATAGTCTTCAGCTCGTGGGGCATGGTGACGCTTGTCATTCCGATGATCCTGGCCTACGGCATAGTCTTCCCGGTCCCGCTGTACTTCTATCCGTTTGCGTTCTTGCTGGCGTTGCTTTTCACCGTTCTCGCCATGGAGTTGGGCGCGTTCTTCGCCCTGCTGGTTGCCGTCCTGGTCCCCCGCCGCAGGAAGACGGTGCTGGCTGCCCTCGCGACGGCCTGTCTGGGCGGACTGGCGCTGTGGGTGGCGCCCTTCTGGGGGCAGCGCCCCGACAACATCTTCAGCGACGCCGGCGTCAAGTCCGTCATAGACCGCATTGCTTTCTGTCAGCACTGGGCCTTGCCCAGCCACTGGGTCAGCCACGGCACGCTGAGCGCAGCCCGGGGCAATCTGTCCGACGCGACCTTCCTGACGCTGATGCTTCTGTCCAACGTAACGTTCCTCGGGGTCGCGGTGCACAGGTTCGGTCACTACGTGTACCGTCGGACATGGGCGAAGCTCCAGGGCGCTTCAACCCGACGCAAGTACGGAGCAGACGGCCCGGTGGACCTCCTCCTGGGCTGGTTGCTGTGGTTTCTGCCCGCCAGATTGAAGCTGCTGATAGTGAAGGATACGAAGACCTTCCTGCGCGACCCTTCCCAATGGTCTCAGTTCCTCCTGTTCTTCGGGTTGATGGGTCTGTACATTCTGAACCTGCCCCGCTTCAAGCTGTCGAGCCTGGGACCTTACTGGCACAGCCTCATCGCCGTTCTGAATCTATGCGCCACGTGCCTGACGCTGGCGACGCTGACCACTCGGTTCGTCTTTCCCCAGTTGAGCCTGGAGGGACGGCGCATATGGATCACGGGGCTGCTTCCAATGCGGCGGTCGCTCATCCTGTGGGGCAAGTTCTTCTTCGCGACGGCGGGGACGTTCGCCATCAGCGCGGCTCTGATCGCGCTCAGCGACATTCTGCTGGGGCTCCCGCTGTGGATGCTGGGGGTCCACGCGCTGATCGTCCTTTGCATCTGCTGCGGCCTGAACGGCCTGGCGGTCGGACTGGGGGCCCGCTATCCGACCATGGGGACCGACAACCCGTCGAAGATCATCAGCAGCTTCGGGGGCACACTGAATCTGATATGCAGCATCTGCTTCATCATGTTCGCGCTGGCCCCCGCCGTGACGCTGCTTCAGTCCCACGCGAGGGGCGTGCTGACCGGGCCCGAATTCGCCACATGGCTTTCGCTGGGGCTGGCCTTCATCGTTGGCCTATCGGCGTTCACTTGCCTGGTGCCCATGGCGGCCGGCACGCGGGCCTTCAACCGGATGGAGTTTTAGAAGACTTCCAACACCGAACTTCCGGGTAGGGCCGTTTCGGCCATTCCCATCCTTGTAGCTCAGGCGCCCTCGCCTGAGTTCCGGCCATCCGCCGCAGCCGAGGGCGGCTGCGCTACATTACGAGCCGGTCCACTCGAGGACTGCCGCCGCGCGGCTCACCAGGGCAACAGCCGCGCGCTTCTGATCTCGATCTCGTAGCGCACGGCGTTGCGGATATAGGAGGTCCACTCCACGGTGCTCGCGCCGGGTGGGAAGTCGTGGCGATCCATATCATAGGCCCCCCTCTCCCACATCCCGTGCTCGTCCTCGAACTTCACGCGCACCTTGGCCCGAAAAGGCTCGTCGGCGGCGTTGACGAAGCGCCCGAGCACCACAAGGCGACCCAACTCGTCCCGCCGGCAGGTGTGCTGCGTCACGCGCAGAGTCCGGCGGGCCGGCCGGTCCATCTTTATCTCGCCGGAGGACGTGCTCGCTACCGGCAGCAGCTTCGAGCCGAACAGGGCGCACCCCCCTGTCGCCCAGACGCCCAATGCCAGCGCAAAGAGCATAAGAAAGGGCGCGCGGTATGGCCTCCGAGCTGACCCCTGGCACCTCATCGCCCACCTCCCCACGCCACGCCCGCGCGGCCGGCGCCTTGTAGCTCAGGCGCCCTCGCCTGAGTTCCGGCCATCCGCCGCAGCCGAGGGCGGCTGCGCTACATTACGAGCCGAGCCTCCGTCGCTCCTACCGGAGCTATGGAGCCCAGGGGGCGGCTGCGCTACATTCGGGCAAGATCATTCCT
>DAOVRD010000214.1 GCA_030628375.1 Planctomycetota bacterium | reverse complement strand
CCCTCAGTGCGGCGGAGCAGCCGCCGCAGCCGGGGGCGGCTGCGCTACATTCGCGGGCGCTCTTATGTAGCTCAGGCGCCCCCGCCTGAGGCCGTACCTTGGTTCAAGCCTTCTTCCGCAACTCGTCCAGCCGCACCCACTCGCCATCTTCGTTCCTGAACCGCCAGAAGCGCCAGCCATTAACCCCTCGGCCCAAAGCGGCCCTTCCTGCGGCTGACGGAGAGGTGTAGATCGCACCGTTGTAGTTGATGGTGCCGTCCCTGCGCACGGATGCTTCGTAGCGCTTCCCCTTATGGACGGCCCTCACCTTGAAGCGTTGCGTGACGTACGGGGCCAGAGCCGCCTTCCTCGCCCTTGAGGGCTTACGGCCCTTCTTCGGCTTGGCCTTCGTGTCGGATACTCGTGCGGGTGGGGCAGGTCCGCCACCCAGAATCCGCGCCCTCTGGCGCTTTTGCTCGGCCTTGATCCGCCCCTCCAGTTCGGACTTCAGGTTTTGGGCGTGACGCAGCCTTCCGGCGGCCTTGTTCCCTTTGGGATCGGCGATACGCTGCATCACGGACTCAAGCTCCCGCAGATGGTCGGCCCGGCGAACCAGGTACAGGCTGAAGGCGTTCCACTTGCCGGCGTGCTTGTCCTTGAGGTGCTGCTTGATGCGCTTGCGCAAGTTGCCGGCCAGGCCGATGTAGTACAGTCGGTTGCCCTTGTAGAGGGCGTAGACCCCGTGCTCCGCCCCGACCAGTGCCGTAAGCTCCTTGGGGAAGTCGGAGAACACCTTGCTGGAGATTCGCTCCAGATAGCCGATCAGCAGCTTGCGTGCGCTTCTGGTCTTCTTTTGCGCCATCGCTTCCTCCCTTACCATCGCTGTCGCTTCGCCATGCACCGGCCTCAGGTCGTTTCCGTCGCTTCTTCGACGATGCGGATCTCTTCGTCAGTCAAGCCGTAAAGCTCGTAGACCAGGCGGTCAATGCGGCGGTCGGTCGCGTCAATCTGGCGCTGGAGCACTTCCTTATCGTGTGGCGTTTTCGCCTCCGGCAACTGCTTATGCAGCGCCAACATCTGATTCACCAGCGCGACCATGCGGTCGCGCCGCCGTTTGCCGTTGAGGTCCGAATCATGGATCCCCCGGATCGGCACCTTCTCTATGTACTGCCGGTTGAGCGCGATGTACCCTCCCCGGAACGAGGTGCTAATGGCTCGCAAGTACGTGCTGATAAGGCGGGAGTTCAGCACACCCAGCAAGTGCATGTACTCGGTTTTCGAGGCGTGGGGAAGCGCAATCCCATATCCCCCTCCGCCGCCACCTCCACTCCCGACGAAGAAGTAAACCCCCTCGAGGTCAGGAGCAAAACAGCTGCCCGTGCCAATCGAAGGTACAAGCAACTTGGGAAGTCCGAACTTATCATGGTTTTTCCTGTAAACGTAACCGTACCAGTCCGAGCCCATCCTTCCCTTGTTCCTGGACGCCAGCCGCGCCTTGTTCTCATTCAGGTATGCCCAGGTGCGAGGGTAGCGTTGCCGGTATTCTTCGGGGCCTATCAGGCGGGATCTCCCTTCTTCTAAGACGTAGGGGAAAATGAGTCGCTTCGTAAGACCCGACAAATAGTACCGGCGAATATTGAGAGAGCCTTTAGCCAAGTGCTTCACATGATCTGCTTCGAACCAATGTCGCCGTCCCGTGGCCCTCGATTGGCAAAGCACGCCTTGGGCGTGCTCCTCAATCTGCTCTACGATAAAGACATCGTCCGCGTCAGTCTGCAAACCCACGAAGAGCAGAGCAATGTCGCCGAGCTTCACGGCCATCCTGCTCAAACGCGTGAGCAATCCTGCGGTCTTGCCTAGGAAGAAATCCCACTCTATGCTAGTCAGATCGGCGAGCGTTATCATCCCTTCGGCCGACACCCCGCCAGATCGCCACGAGGACAGACTGTCCACCTTGCAGACGCGGCACTCAGTGTGTGGCGCGTTGTTGAGGAATAAGAGACTCGTGTAGGTCGTCGGTCCGTCGAAAACTTGGTGATGCCCGAAGTGCACAACGTGGCAGAGCGACTTACCATTGGCTATGAGTCGGCGCAAGGGCTCGCCGTACTTGGCGTTGAGGAATCTGTGCGGCACGATGAATCCCAACCGGCCACGCTCATTCAACAGGCTCAAGCCACGCTCCACGAACACGACGTAGATGTCGTAATTGCCTTTGCTGGCGGCCACGTAATGCTTCTTATAGAACTCGACCTCCGTCGGAGCCCACTCCTTTAGCGCCTGGATTCTAATGTATGGCGGGTTGCCGATGACGGCGTCGAAGCCGGGGGTCTTGCCAGCAAAGACTTCCGGGAACTCCGATTCCCAGTCAAAGGCGTTTATGCGGTAACGCTCCTCTTCGTCGAATAGGCCCATCTGCCTGTTATCGTAGAAGTCCGGGCCGATCAGGCTGTTGCCGCACTTGATGTTGCTGGCCAGGTCCGGCAGCGCCCGCTCGTGCAGGAACCGCAACTGCCGGTTCAGCGTCTCCCGGTTCTCCCCTTCCAGCACCTTCAGCAGCAGGCTCAGCTTCGTGACCTCCACGGCCTGCGGGTCAATGTCCACCCCGTAGATGTGCGCAAGCAGGAGGCGCTTGCGCTCGGCCGTGGTCAGCCGCCACTCGCCGCCCGATCCCTCATAGACGGGCAGAACCGACTTCTCGCCGGCGCGCAGAGGCAAGAGCCGCCGCACCTCCCGCGCACTCGCCGTGCCGCCTGCCTCGACCACGGGAACGAGGTGCTCCGTGTACCACTCCTGGTGCCAGTCGAGGAGGGCCTGGTACGCGCCGATGAGGAACGAGCCGGAACCGCACGCCGGGTCCAGCACGCGCAGCGGGTGCTTGCCGCGTCCTATGCCGGCAACTTCTCTCGGGGTCTTTCCGTCCAGCAGCTTGCCGACGGTGTGTTCGACGATGTAGTCCACGATGTAGGTGGGCGTGTAATAGACACCGCCGGCCTTCTTGACCTCCGGCTTGTCCTCCACGACGGCGCGGTGGACCGCGGTGAGCCGGATGACCTTGCCCAGGAACTGCTCGTAGACCTGACCGAGGATGTCGGCCGGCAGCACGGAGAACTCGTACGGGCTGTCGGGATAGTAAAGGCCCTTGAGGATCTGCTTTAGCACGTTGTCGTCTATGACGAGGGCGGGCGTGAGTTCGTCCGGTGCCTCGGGTCGGCCCCTCTCACGGCGGAAGTGGAACAGGCCGGAATTGTAGCGGTCGTCGGCATGGCGGAACAGCTCGCAGAGGCGGCCGTAGACGTTCGTGCCGTTCAGGAGTGCCTGGAGGCGCCCGTAATCCTCGACGCCGCGGTCTTCACACATGCGCAGGAAGATGATGCGATCTATCGTGCGGGCAACGGCGAAGTTCATCTCGCGCTGGGACGGCTCCGGGTTGCGCAGGGCGATGTTGCGCGCCAGCAGTTCGCGCCAGCCTTCGATTTCCTTCAGGAAAGCGTCATCAACCTCAGCGGTGCCGCGCTTGCGTTTGGTGGACTCGGCGTACTTGTCGAAAGAGCCCTTCCGGATCGCGTCGGGGGAGAATATGGCGCTGAGGTCCGCCCATCGCGCCAGGTATTCGTCGTAGCGGAAATACATGGTTCGGGCCATTGCGGCCGAATCGGCCTGGGCGGGCTTGAAGCGGCAGTCATAGACGGCCAGTTCCTCGAAGTCTGTCAGGATGGACAGCGGCAGTTTGGCCGACCAGGCATAGCGTCTGAGTTGATAGGCGAGTTTCGCGTCCTCGGCGATATCGGCGGCAGGCTTCTTGGCCTCGACGAAGAACTTGCGGGTGCCGCCGATGCGGAAACAATAGTCCGGAGCCTTGGTCGCGCCGCCGACCTTGATCGCGTCCTGGTGGATAACTTCCTTATAGGGTTCGGCGTTGCCCTGCTCGTTGTAGACGTCCCACCCGAGCGCCTTGAAGAATGGCTCTATGAACTCGCGGCAGACCTGAGCTTCCTTATAGCTCGGAAACCGGTAGGCCTCGTGGTTGCGATGGAACAGCTCGACCAACCTGTTCACTTCGTCGGGGCATGGGACGGCAGGCGTCTCAGCGCCGGCTTCGACTTCGCTCTTGGCTTGCTTTGCGGGATTGTTGCGAGCCATGACGGCTTCATGGTACGCGTCGGGCTGGCGGGCGTCAAGGGGCTATTCGGACAGATAGGACAGCGGCCGGGGGCTGTTTGGGGTTGCATCCTATCCTGTAAATCCTGTCTATCCTGTAAATGCCTTCTTTACTTAACAGGATGTACAGGATAAACAGGATGACAGAAAAACGGCAAAGTACGGGAACGACTGCGACCGGCAGTTTTCTGAACCTTGATCTTATCCTGTGAATCCTGTGTATCCTGTTGACGCCTTCTCTACGTAACAGGATGTACAGGATAAGCAGGATGACAGAAAAACGGCAGAGTATTGGAACAACAGCGGCCGGCAGTTTTCTTAGACCTGGGTCCTATCCTGTACATCATGTCTATCCCTGTTGATGACTTGTGCACACGACGGGGATACATACGGCCGACCATTGCTTGACTTGGGGGAGCGGACTGACATACCGTGTGCTGCGGGTTCTCAGTCCCTAGAGGACCGCGTGGAGAAGGATTCGGTGACGGTTGACGAGGGCGATAGAATCCGGGGCCTCAAGTCCGAACTGGCCCGCTGGGCGTCCGTGCCGACGGACGCGGTGCGCGTGGTGCGCAGCCCCTACCGCGTGTGTCCGCTCGGGGCGCACGTGGACCACCAGCTGGGCCAGGTGACGGGCATGGCGCTGGACCTGGCGCTCCTGCTGGCGTTCGCGCCAAGGGACGACGGGCGCGTGCTGGTCAGGAGCCGTCAGTTCCCGGGCGCGGCGGAGTTCCCGTCGGACGACGCGCCCGCAGGGCCGGTTGGGGATTGGGCCGACTACGCGCGGGGGGCCGTCTTCGCACTGCGCAAGACGCGACGCCTGCGGCGCGGCATGACGGCCATCGTGGACGGGCATGACAACGTGGGCGGCCTCAGTTCCTCGGCGGCGGCCGGCGTGGCCTACCTGCTGGCGCTGGAGGCGGCGAACGGCATGGAGCTGTCACCGGAGGAGAACATCGAGCTGGACCGCATCATCGAGAACGATTACGTCGGCCTCAACAACGGCATCCTGGACCAGTCGAGCATCCTGCTGGGCCGGCATGACTGCCTGACGCATCTGGACTGCCGGACCGGCCGGAGCCGCCCTGTGCCGCTGGGGGCCGGCGAGACGGTCGCGGTGGCGGTATTGTTCAGCGGGCTGCGGGCGCGGCTTTCCGAGACGGACTACAACCAGCGGGTGCGCGAATGCGAGGCGGCGGCGGCCACCTTGCTGGAAGCGGCCGGGCTGCCGGCTCCCGCCCGCCCGCATCTGCGGGCCGTGCCTCGGGAAGCGTTCGAGCGTTACGGGCGCCTGCTGCCCGAGAGGCTGCGCAAGCGGGCGGCGCACTTCTTCGGGGAACAGGAACGCGTGCGGCGCGGCGTCGAGCTGTGGGAGCGTGGCGATCTGGTGGGGTTCGGCGCGCTGGTCAGCGAGTCCGGGCGGAGTTCCGTCGAGAACTACGAGTGCGGCAATGCGTACCTGCGCACGGCCTACGAGGTGCTGCGCGACTGTGCCGGCGTCTACGGCGCGCGGTTCAGCGGCGGCGGGTTCCGCGGATGCTGCATCGGGCTGGCCCGCCCGGAGTGTGAGGACGAGATAGCGGAGGCGGCGCTGTCCGGATACCTGGCGGCGCATCGGGACATGGAAGGGCAGGCCGAGGTGTATTTCTGCCGGTCGGCGGACGGGGCCGCGGTGTTGGCCTGAGGGTCGAGAGAGATGAAATCCATCAAGGCGGCGATCGGGCGCGTGCTGCTGGCGCGGATGCCGTGGCATCTGCTAGTGCTGGCGCTCGTGCTGACGGGGGTGGGGGCGGCCTTCATTCGCAGCTCGGCGTCGGCGTCATTGGCGGTCAGGCATCTGATATTCGCGGGGGTCGGATGCGCGGCGTTGCTGGCGCTGTCGCTTTTCGATTACCGCCACCTGAGGGCGTTCGCGGTGCCTCTGTATGCAGCGGGAGTGGCGGCGTTGGTGGGGTTGTTCTTCTTCGGCCACGCGGTGCGCGATGCCCGGCGCTGGTATTCCCTCGGCTTCTTTCTCGTGCAGCCCTCGGAGCCGATGAAGTACCTGCTCATAGTGGCCCTGGCGGACTACTTCCGTCTGCCCCGACGCCTGGACCGTCTGCGGGACCTGGCGCCGCCGCTCGTGATGACTGTGCTGCCGATGATGCTCATCGCGCGGCAGCCGGACATGGGCACGGCGATGGTGCTGTTGCCCGTGTTCTTCGGGATGGCGTTCCTCGGAGGCGTCCGCGTGCGGAACCTGGCGATAGTGGCGGCGGCCGGCTGCGGGTTGATGGTGGCCGTCTGGTTTGCGCCCGGGTTGCTGAGGGATTACCAGAGGGATCGCATATTGAGCTTCGTTGATCCCGCGAGCGATCCGACCTCGAATGCCGCCTACAACGCCGAACAGGCAGTGCTGGCCATCAGCGCGGGCGGGCTGAAGGGGATGGGGTGGGGCAGGGGGGCGCTGAACAGGCTGGGCCGGGTGCCTGAGCGGCACACGGACTTCATATTCCCCGTGGTGGCGGAGGAATGGGGATTCGTGCGCACTGCCGGGGTCGTCTGCCTGTATCTTCTTCTCATCGTTGCTTTGGCGCACCTTGCGCGGCGGACGCGGGAGCCGTTCGGGCGGTTGCTGGTGGGCGGCGTGCTGACGGTAGTGGCGGTTCAGAGCTTCCTGCACATGGCGATCTCGCTGCAGCTTGCGCCGATCACGGGCCTGACGCTGCCGCTGATGAGCTACGGCGGCTCGTCACTGGTCAGCACGTACGCGGGGCTGGGCCTGGTGGCCAGCGTGCGCATGCACAGGAGCGTCGTGTTTACGCACGGCGAGGCGGGCGGTTGAGGCGCCGGTTGAAAGGACCGCCGGGCGCGGCTTAGAATGCCTCGGTGTGGGGGATCGGCCCGCCCGTGCCGACGGACATCTCAAGCGGAGAACACGAATGCTGCAACGCGTGCTGCTGCCCCAGCTCGGTCAGACGATGGAGGAGGGCACCATCGAGAAATGGCACAAGCAGGAAGGGGACCGGGTGCAGCGGGGGGAAGTGCTATATGAACTGACCACCGACAAGGCGACCCTGGAGGTGGAGGCCTATGCCGAGGGCGTCCTCAAGAAGATACTGGTCGAGGAAGGGCGGACCGTGCCGGTGAACGAGCTTATTGCCATCGTCGGCGCGGAAGAGGACGAGCTGCCGGAGGACCTGGGCGCATTTGCGGGCGGGCCGTCCGCCGAAGCGGAGATTGCGACAGCCCGACGGGAGGCCGGCGCCGTCGCGGGGGGG
>DAOVRD010000347.1 GCA_030628375.1 Planctomycetota bacterium | reverse complement strand
TGTGAGACCGGGAAGGAGGTGGCCGTCGAGCAGGTCGTCGGGTTCTTCGAAGCGCACGCGGACCTGGGATACGTGAAACTGAGCGCCCCGAAGGACCTGGTAACGCGGTCGCGGCTTGTGGCCGACCTGAAGGCGCTGGGCCTGCGCAGCGGCATGGACGTCATGGTGCACAGCTCTCTGTCGAAGATCGGACACGTGAGGGGCGGGGCGGAGGCCGTGATAGATGCGCTGCTGGCCGTGATAGGGAAGGGGGGGACGCTTCTGCTGCCCTCGTTCAACCACGGCGTTGCGCAGGTGTTCAACCCGATGGCAACGCCGACGACGAACGGGGCCGTTGCGGACGCGGGCTGGCGCCGCCCCGATGCCGCGCGCAGCATTCATCCGTCGCATTCCGTCAGTGCCATCGGCCCGAAAGCGGAAGAGTACTGCCGCGGCCATCTCGAGGCGGGGATATGGGCGCCGCAGAGCCCGATTGGGAAGCTCGTTCACGGCGGCGGCTACATTCTGAGCATCGGCGTCAAGCACGGCGTCAGCACCGCCTACCACGTGGCCGAGGTCTCGGTCCCGTGCCGGTGCATTGACCAGTTCGGGTCGCGGGAGCCCGTGGTGGACGCCGGTGGGATCGTTCGTCGGGTGAAGGCACTGGGCTTCCGGTCCCGGACGTGCCCGGTTCCGGTCTCGAAGCTGGACGAGACGCTGGACCGGCGCAGGCTTCAGCGTCACGGCAAGGTCGGCAATGCGGACGCGACGCTGGTGCGGGCGATGGACCTCTGGCGCGTCCGCCGCCAGCACCTCAAGCACGCCTGCCCCACCTGCCCCATCCGCCCCAAGACCCACGCCTGACCTAGCCTGTTGCAGACCGAGTACAACAACGAGTCCATGCCGGAAGCACGGAGGGGGCTAGAGCTCCCCGAGGTAGACGCCTTTGCCGCCAGAACTAACGGTCGGAAGCACGGAGCAAGCAGGAGATTGGCAGGGGGAGGGACAACACGTACGGTCATCGCGGCCTAGAATCCACGAACTGTGGCTGCAAGCACTTCCGCGTGTTCTACACGAAACGCACACGTGGAAAGCGCATTTTGCGTCCGCGGGAGAGTCTGTCGTGCAGCAAGCGGATCAGGAGTTATGAGCAAGAGTGCTGAAATCTGTTTCGACACCTGGCTTCCCATGTTACGACTACTGGTAGATGCGCGGCATCAGACACGAAAACGAGCGTTTGACACGGCAATCATAGTGGGGTTACTCTAGCGTGCATCAGAATTGGCCGTGCATGCTGGTGATGTAGGTCTTAGCAGTTGCCATGAAGCGATGGTGGGGACCTCAAATGCGACGCAGCGGCACGGAAAGAGGGTGCATGTCTTGAGTGATAGAGCGGACAGCGTTGGCCGTATTTCGCTTCTTGCGCTTAGCGCTGGGACGACGGGGATTACCTCAGCGTGGGGTGAAGCCCTGGCAGAGGCAGCGATAGTTTGCCTTGACAGTCAAAGCCATCAGAGCGGCGTAGTCATTGCCGTTGACGGACATTACGAAGGACGCTATGCGCTGCTCTGGGACAAGTGCACCGATCAAATGCGAAGATGCTGGGCTGATTTGGACGAAGCAGTCGAACACGGTGCGTATTGCGTCTCTGCTTTGCTGCTGATGCAGTTCGCCGATCTGATTGTCCTGGAGCGCTCTGTCAAGGGCACAGGATTCGACTACTGGCTCGGACATGAGGAGGATGAGCAAGAGCCCTTGTTCCAGCGGAAGGCTCGGCTGGAGGTGTCGGGTATCCGCAGGGGGAATGCATCGGACGTTGACTACAGACTGCGCACGAGAATGCGGCAGACGCGCCGGAGCGACCGGACCGGTCTTCCGGCCTACATAGTTGTGGTGGAGTTTGGCAAACCGTGTTCGAAGGTGGCGGCGCGATGCGTGACATAGGGCAACTTCATCAAGAAGCCATGGACTTGGTGGACCGGGCGCACCTTGCACGGTTACGTGGGCAGACTGACACAGCGGCTAACCTAACGCGCCAGTCGTTTGAGAAAGAGCGTGAAGCAGCGCTGCTTGTCTCTGCATCCTTGGACTTTGAGCCGAGTCGTTCCGTCCTGCTCCGGAGTGCCGCGTCGTTAGCGTTGCAGTGTGATGAAACACGCGAAGCCGAGCGCCTCATTGGCTTGGCTTTGTCGGGGCGGCCGCCAGATGAGATTGCCGAGGAACTTCGAGATCTATTAGAGCAGGTTCACTTCCATCGTCATCTTGCCATCAAGGGAGTATCGCTTGAGGGAAACGAAATACAGCTTTCAATAGCTGGCAAGGCAGTGGGGCTAGGTATCGCGCACAGCTCCGAGTTTATTGGCCGTGTAAAAGACCTTGAGAGCTTGATCTATCGGACAGCCGAGCGGATACAGGACAGGCCCTTCCGCGACCGGCCCGGGCCTGTACGGGCTGCCATCAAGAAACAGGTAGAGGTCTACGTAACGGTCCCGCGTGCTGCAAGCCTAGCTGTTTCGATCCGGCTTGGGCGCGCTTTACAGACGCAGTTGCCCGGTATGGACTTGCCGCGTGATATCATAGACGAGGTGCTGAACTCCCTGGAGCTGTTCAGCGAATCTAATCTTGAGGACCTAAGGAGCCGCTTCCCAGACGAACCATACTACAACAACTTCATGGGGTTGGCTAAGAAGCTCGCTCCTGACGGCGAAAGTGTGCAGACTGTTGGACTCACTACCGTTCGCGCAGGGAGAGAGCGGAGAGTTGCATTGACTGTCCCGCGCAGAGAACTGCCTCGGGCGCGTATTCCGCCTGAAGAAGGCCCAGAATACGCGGAAGTTCGCGGTGTCTTGGAGCTGGCAGATGCTAGAGACGACCGTGAAGGTCGCATAGAAGTGATTGATGATGAAGGCAATAGGCACCTTGTCAGAGTCCCCCCCGGCATGATGGGTGACATCGTCCGGCCTATGTTTGAGTATGAGGTCAGAGTGACCGGGCCCAGGGACCACAGGGGCATTATTGCTCTTGACAACATAGAGCCCGTCGAGGAGTAGCCTGCGGTCAGTCGGAGTCAGGCTTTGTCCTATCTGCAGAAGATCTACCTCTAAGGGTAGTTGGGTCTTGGGTTGGCTTTATGGCAGGCGATTCCAATACATTAGATGCAGCAGGCGACAAGAACCATGGTTTTCTTGGGCTGAAAATCACCGGAAGATACGGCCAAGAGCTATAGATATCGAACCAAGTTGCCCATTTCGGCTGTTCGGCCTCGGCAGGTCGCGGCTGCCATACTTATGCCCTTAGAATGGGGCTAAGCACACAAGACGGGCAACTGTCCTGCGTTTCTGCGTCGATGCCTGTGGATCAGAAGCGGCGGATTGGCTGATAAGGAGGATCTCCCAAATGTCAAAGGAGACAATTGCCAAGGGCGCTGAGGGGAGAGAACTGCGCCAAGAGTGGCGGAGAGATTACCGCATACTGTGGCGTTTGATGAGCCTGTACCATACGCGTCGCAATACATGGAACACCCTGTTGCTGACAGCGAACTCAATCCTGCTCGGTGGAGTAGTGATTGGCTCTAGGCTTGGCGCGGCGGACCTAGGCCAAACGTCGCCGCCTGCCTTCGGCTGGGTGATGTTGCTTGTGTCGCTTGCGGGTGTTGGGGTTTGCATTCTTTGGTACTTGATCAATCGAAGGCTCGATGTCCAGGACCACCTTCGATGGGCTCAATTGAATGAGTTGGAGAGAAGGCTGGGGAAGAACGGAGTCCTCATCTCGACTCACGCAAGATCGTTTTTCCGGGAAGCAGAGGATGGGATTCCTGCTTACTTGAGCGAAATGAAAATGCACTGGGATCAGAGAGTGGGCGTCAAGCACGCGGTGCTTGGGCTTGCCGCAATCTTTCTGGTTGCTCATGTAATAATCTTCTGCTGGGCGTTCTGCAATCTACTTTCAGCAGAAGACTTGGCACAGCTACTAGGCTCTGTCTGAAAAACCCTTGCAATGCGCCTTTGGTCTTCGGTAAGAGGGCTGGCAATGACCACAACCCTCTTTCGGAGCAAGGCGTGTGCGAAG
>DAOVRD010000285.1 GCA_030628375.1 Planctomycetota bacterium | reverse complement strand
CAGACGGAAATGAGAGTCCTGGTTACAGGGTCTTCCGGACTAATAGGCAGCGAAGTGGTCGCATATTTCGCCGAGCGTGGCAACAGAGTATTTGGCATAGATAACAATATGCGCGCCGATTTCTTTGGCCCGGCGGGCGATACGCGCTGGGCACTCGCCCTGCTGCGTGAACGCTGCCCTTCCTTCGAGCATTTCGACATTGACATTAGGGACAGAGAGCGTGTGCCCGCATGTGTGCGCGAAGCCCGGCCGGATCTTGTGGTGCATGCCGCCGCGCAGCCCAGTCACGACCTGGCTGCGTCGCGTCCTTTTGACGACTTCGACGTGAACGCGGGTGGCACGCTCAACCTCCTTGAATCAACGCGGCGCTGGTGTCCGGAGGCCGCCTTCGTCTTCATGTCCACAAACAAGGTCTACGGGGACGCCCCCAACGAGATCCCGCTGAAGGAACTGCCCACTCGTTGGGATTACGAAGACCCCGCGTTCGTGAACGGCATCCCGGAGGACTTCCGGATTGACCAGTCGAAACACTCTCTGTTCGGCGCCTCTAAACTGGCAGCCGACATTATGGTCCAGGAGTATGGCCGCTACTTCGGGATGAATACATGTTGCCTCCGCGGCGGCTGCCTGACGGGACCAAACCACACAGGGGTTGAACTTCACGGTTTTCTTAGCTACCTGGTCCGGGCAAACCTGGAAGGCCGTCTCTACAGGATCTATGGCTATAAGGGCAAGCAGGTCCGCGACAACATACACTCCCATGACGTTGCGCGGTTCATTGCTACCTTCGCTGCAAGCCCCACTAAGGGAGGAGTTTACAACATCGGAGGCGGGCGTCAGAACTCCTGCTCGATCCTGGAAGCGTTCGATATGGTGCAAACCCTCACGGGAAAAAAGATGACGTGCAAGTACGTTGACCAGAACCGTGATGGGGACCATCTCTGCTACATCTCAGACCTCTCCAAGTGTCGCACGCACTATCCATCTTGGGATGTCACCCTGTCACTCGAGCAGATTCTCGAAGACATTGTAAGGGCATGGTGGGAGCGGGGGCTCGGCCCTAAGGAAACGCACCCGACAAGAGCGGCCTCGTACCCGAGCATCTGACCGAACTGTGCAAGGATTGGCGTTCTCTGCGGCGTCGCGTGAGGCAGGTTGCGTGGGCAATTCAATGCGTAGCGAAACGTTGACCGGCACTGACAGGCAGAACGTCTTCACCCACCGGGACATCTCCGACCGTTCGTTCTGGATAGGCCTCGGCGTCATTGTGGCTGTTGGACTGCTCACCAGGCTCCTGTTCCTGGGGCGGATCTACCTTTGGATTGATGAGACGCCCATTCTGGCAGAAGCCCTATGGGACAACTGGGGAGGGGGACTGAGGGGCCTGCTGCGCGGGATGCGCGTCCTCTCGTTCGACGTCTACAGGCAGCAGACTTATAACGGCACCTGGGCTGCGCTTGTGTTTGCGATATGCAGAACGGTGGGAGCGCCGACGGCGTGGTGGGCACGGCTGCCATCGGTTCTGGCCGGCGTGCTGTTGCTGCCGGCCGTGGCCGTCCTTGCGCGACGCGTTAGCGGCTCGTCGCTGGCCGGACTGGTCGCGGCCGGCGCCACCACCACGTCCATTGTGCAAAGCCACTATGCCCAACAGATACTCCCATTCGCCCCTACGGTTCTGGCCGTGGCTCTGGTGGTCTGGGCAACGATGGCCTGGCGCGATGGATTCGAGAACGTACGCCGCGGCCTTCAGTGGCTGCCGGACGGGTTCCTCCTCTTCGCGGCTGTTGCCGCGGCGGCCATGTTGCACAACTGCACCTTGCCGGTGGTAGCCGTCTGCCTTGTGGGATTGGCCGGCAGCGTCATCTGGGCAGGGCTTCGACGGCGCCTGGCAAGGGCCGACACTGTCCGGCGTCTGGCATCATTGGCTCAGGCCGGCCTGGTAGTTGGCCTCTGCATGACGGTCTTCACCGTGCCCAAGCTCGGACAAGGGTACCGGAGCTACCTGCGCCCCTACTACGGCCCCGCCCAGTCTGAGCTGAGCGACGGTGGCCTCAGCCGGGCAGCCACTGCCGCCCGTTTCGGCGCTACTCGTGCCTATGACCTCATGACCTATGCCCTCAATCCAGCATACGAAGACGGTCTTTACCGGCCGCTCAGGCTGAATCCCATCGCCATCGTGCCCGTGATGCTCGTCCTGGTGGGTGTTGCCGCACTTTGTCTGCAGCAGGGACAAGGGCGGACATTTGTAGCCTTGGCGGGGGGCTGCGTATTGCTCGCGTTCGCCGGGGCCATGCTCAGGCGGTATCCATTCGGAGGGGTCCGTCAGTGTCTCCCGCTCACGGTTTTCGTCTACGTCTTGCTGGGCACCGGCGTCTCGGTGGTCTACAGGCGGTCGAGGCCCGCCGCACTCGCCATGATGTCGCTGTGGGTCGTGCTCTGGCTGGCGGCCCTGCCCGACTTCTATGCAAAGAGGCTCTCGCCCTACGACGCTGGAACGCTCGCGGGCTACGCCGGCCGGAGCGAGACGCGGCTGTTCGTGACATTCAATGACCGAGGATGGCCCGAGCACGCGGTCCTCAAGTATCACCTGCGGAACCACCCGGATATCAGAGTCGCCCCCCTGCCTGACGTCCTCGACGAGTTGAGGCGCCGGCAGGAGCCCTTCGTGCTGGCATCTGTCACAAGGAGCCTCGCCAAGCTCAGGGCGCTTTGCCACACCGAACGGAATCCGGTTCAGAAAGAGCGCCTGGCCCTTGCGGAGCTCCTGGCGGACGAGCGCCTGAGGGTGACGCCGCTGGCCGAGGTGGCCGTCAATCCGGTGACGCCCACCGAGATGCAGGACGACGGACAGTCGATCTATACGCCTCTGAACGGCTTGTTCCTCTACAAGGTCACATGGGAAGCCGGGTCGGAAGGGCTCAGCATGGCACTCCAGGGCGACAAGCGCGGTTCCCTTTCCCATCCACTCCCGCAGGAGGCGGCACGACCAGAATGAGTGAAGCTCAGGTCAAGGCTCATCCGCTCACGGTCTCGGCCGTCATCCGGCTGCTCCGTCCCAAACAGTGGATCAAGAATGCCTTCATCTTCGTGCCGATCACTTTCGCTCGCGACCTGTTCACGCCGGCCATTGCATTGCGGGCTGTTGCCACGTTTGCGTGTTTCTGTATGGCGTCCAGCGCCATGTATGTCTTCAATGACTTGGTTGACGCCGAGGCTGACAGCATGCATCCCGGGAAGCGGACCCGTCCCATCCCCGCAGGGCAGGTCTCAGCGGCTCAGGCGATTGCCCTGTCGGCGTTTCTGGGCCTTGCCGCCCTTATCGGCGCCTTCCACATCTCCACACAGGTGGGAGCCCTGATAGGTCTGTATGTCGCCGTCAACGTGCTCTACTCCCTTGCCATCAAACAAATAGTCTTGCTGGATGTCTTTGCCATAGCCGTTGGCTTCGTGCTGCGTATTCTCAGCGGCGCGGCCATCAGCACAGTGCCCGCCTCCCGATGGATCATCCTCATGGCGTTCTTCCTCGCCCTCTTCCTTGCTTTCGGCAAACGGCGCAACGAACTGACCAAGTTGGGGACGGCCGCCACGGAGCACCGGACGGTGTTCAGCTCCTACACAGTCAAAACCATAGATCAGATGCTTGCCATCCTGATCGGCGTGATCATCGTGACCTTCAGCATCTACGCTGTATCCGACTACTCAGTGGCGCGCTTCGGCACGGATGCATTGGTGTTCACCGTACCTTTTGTCCTCTACGGCCTGTTTCGTTACCTGCATCTGATCAACAACGGCGACAACATGGGAGACCCAACGGAACTGCTATTCCGCGACAAGCCTCTCCTGGCAACTGTGGGAATGTGGGCACTGGCATGTATCTTGATAATCTATGCCTAATCCTCGCCTCTGAGCCGCGGCCGAGCCACGAGGGCATGACTCGTGCCTCATCCCCATAGGCCCTGGCCTGTCTTCTGATCACGCAGAACGAGGACGCGACCCAGTCGAAAGGTAGAGCAGTGACCCAGACCTTGGCTTTGGTGACCGGTGCGCCCGGATGGCTTGGGACCCGGCTCGTGCGGGCGCTGATCAAGGGACTGCCGGATGTTCCGCTACTCGCCGAGCCGCAGCCGGATCGTCGAGTCCGGTGTCTGGTCCTCAGCGGAGTGAACGATTCGGCCTTGCGCAGGATCGGCGAGCGGGTCGAGGTCGTGGAGGGAGACCTGCGAGAGCCCTCCTCGCTACGCGCGTTCTGTAAGGGCTCGGCCGGCGCCACGCTCTTTCATTGCGCCGGGCTTATACATCCGACCCGCGGAGTCAAGCAGCTCTACGAAGTGAACGTTGAGGGCGTGCAAGGCCTGATCGAGGCTGCCGAGCTTGCAGGGGTCAAGCGCCTTGTTTCTGTCTCGTCGAACTCGCCGATTGGCTGCAATCCCTACGCCGACCATGTGTTCGACGAGAGCTCGCCATTCCACCCCTACATGGCCTATGGGCGCTCCAAGATGCTCATGGAGCAAGCCGTGGGCGAAGCTGGCGCAAGGGGCAAGATTGAGACCGTCATCGTCCGCCCCACGTGGTTCTATGGCCCGGGGCAGCCGCCTCGGCAAACGCAGTTCTTCCAGATGATCCGCGACGGCAAATGCCCCATCGTGGGTGACGGGAGCAATAAGCGATCACTTTCCTATGTGGATAACACTTGCCAAGGGCTGCTCTTTTGTGAGCGCAATGAGAGGGCCAAAGGTCAGACATACTGGCTGGCGGACAGGCGGCCGTACTCGATGAACGAAATCGTGGACACCATCGAGCGCGTGCTGGAGACCGAATTCGGTCAAACGGTGGCCCACAAGCGCGTGCACATGCCCGAATTGGCCAGCAAAGTGGCATGGCTCTGCGATTGGGCCATCCAAACGCTGGGCTTATACAACAAGAAAATCCACGTCCTCTCGGAGATGAACAAGACCATTGCGTGCAGCATTGCCAAGGCCGAGGAAGAGCTGGGGTACGAACCCAGGATCCAGCTGGAAGAAGGCATGAGGCGGAGCATTCGATGGTGGCTCGAGGGCGGGGATGGCTAAGGTACTGGTCACCGGCGGCTCGGGATACTTCGGCAGCATCCTCGTCCGGAAGATGCTCGAAGAAGGAGAAGGAACTCGAGTCTTCGACCTGAACGAGCCTGAGGGGCTGTTGGACATGGTGGAGTTCGTGCAGGGAGATATCCGCCGCTACGAAAGCGTGGCCAAAGCCTGTCGGGGCGTCGAGACAGTCTACCATTGTGTGGCCCAGGTGCCGTTGGTCCGAGATAGGGCCTTGTTCCATAGCGTGAACGTGTTGGGGACTGAGGTCCTGCTCAAGGCGGCGTCAAGGGCCGGT
>DAOVRD010000216.1 GCA_030628375.1 Planctomycetota bacterium | reverse complement strand
GGGCAGGGCCGGGGGCGAGGCGGCCGCTGCTAGAGCTATGGCCGCGGCGGAGGCCGAAGGTGCTGCCTACAGGGCTGCCGCGCTGCCGGATGCTCTCGACGCACCTGGGAGGCCGGGGATGGCCCCCAGGCGCCCCGTGAGGCGAAGGACCGGTCGGGTCCAGGAAGAGGAAGCCGGTGAACGGCTGGTGGTCGTCACCATCAAAGGATATGTTCTGGACTTTGTCCCCCCTGAAAAGGGGGAGGGTCAGTAGCACTGAGGTTTATGTGCCGCATGCAGCTTGGCGCTGGTTGGAGGTTAGCTAATGCCAGTAGCAAGACAAAGCTTCCTGTTCCAGTATTTTGACAAGATGATCTGTGGCGTGGTGGCGCTGGCGATCCTGGCTGCGGTTGTGTACGCCTACGGCAGGGCCGGCCGTGTGGCCAGAGTGGCGCCGCCCGCGCGCGTGCGAGAGGATATCAGGCTCATCGAGGACCGGATGGAGGAACCCGGGCCGCCCGAGACGTTCAGGAAGAAGGACTACGTGACCGCGATCCTGAAGCGCCTTGAGCAGCGCGCCGTTCCGCGCACCATGCCGGCTGACGGCGTTATCTACCCGGAGCCGCCAGAGTCCTACGAACCGGCCTACGTCGGCATTGACGGCGAGTTCGTCTTGGAGTTCGATGCTCCCCTGGACAAAGGTTCTGTCAAGGTAGAGGGCGAGGAGGGTCTGGTCGAGTTGATGGCGCATCCTGACGGCGACGACTACAAGAAAGTGCGGCTCAAGAGCGGGGCGGGCGAGGGCGAGGTCACCGTCGCGGGCATGGCGGGTGGCCTGAGACACCAGTACCCCGTCACAATAGACAGTAAGGTGGGAAAGAGCGCGCATCCGCCGGTCGAGATCGAAGTCACTGCGGCGCAGCGCCAGGTAACCGTGACCATCACACCCGATCCGCGTAATGAAGAGGACGACGTGGAAGTGGTGGGCTACGAGGTATGGCGTCGTGACTGGGTGGACCCGTTGGGCGACTACCGCAAGGTCGGCGATGTGGGGGGTGCGGCGGGTGGCGTGGGACTGATGGCGCGCACGCCGATGGCTTTTGGGCCGGGCGGGCCGTTCATGGGCGCTCGAATGACGGCCGCTGGGGCGGGAGCGCAGGTGGCGGCCGGCACGGTGGCGTGGCCAGATGCGGATGTCACGCCTGGCGAGAAGTACAGCTACAAGGTCCGCACGGTCGGTGCGAACACCTATCCTGAGGCGGGTGAGTTCACCGAGCCATACCTGGTGGAAGTTGCGCCTGAACTTGATTTCCGGTTCAGCAGTTCCAGGCCTGGGGAGACGCGTTTTGAAGTGGCTCGGCTCTCCTCCGTTGGCATCTCTGAGCGGGGCACGTTCTGGGTCAGTGTTGGCGATGACATCGGGGGAGTCCTCACTTCGATGCGTGGTGGGGTCAACAACCTCCTGACGGGGGCCGTGCTGGTGGACTTCCACCGGAATGTCATGCTGCCCGAGAGACGCCTGATCTCCGACCGGGCCATTTACGCCGACAGCGAGGGAAACCTGTTCGAACAGTTCCGCTGGCGCAGAGGGACGGAATCGCAATTCTGGGACGCTGTCGAGGGGGTGAGGCAGATCGGAAGGATGGGGATGCCCGGCGGGCCGGGCGCGGCTGTTCCTCCCGGGTTTCTTCCCCCTGAAGCGATGCCTGGGTATATCCCGCCGCACCGGAGGATTGAGGACTTCGGGCCGGGCGAGGTTCCTGACGAGGTCATTCCGGCCAGCCGGCGGGCGAGGCGTTAGTGGCCCGGGCCGGTGGGCGGAACGAGCTTGTTGAAACGCGGCGGGCGTTCTCGTCGGCGACGAGCGGTTGAGTTGTGGGTCCCCTTGAGGGACCTTACATGCGAAGGCGTCAGCGCGTGGCTGGTCTCCTTCGACAGCTTTTCTGTGAGGAATGATTATGCAGCGAACCAGCAACTTCCCGTTGTTCCTTTCGGCGGCCTTGGTACTTGGTGCGGTGCAACTGCTTGGCTGCGCGGCACCTGGCCCGCCAGTGAGCGCCGAGGCACCACCGGCCGCCGATATCGCGCGCACCCTGGAGCAGGCCCAGGGGGCCTACGAGGCCGAGGACTACATCAAAGCCGGTGAACTGTACGGCGCCTTGGCCGGAAACCCAGAGTGGCTGTCCGAAGAGCAGCTCAGGTCTGTCCGCCACGGCATTGGCAGGACAGAGGCCATCATCCAGCAGCGCCAGCTGGAGACAGCGAAGGAACGGGCGCAGGGACTGCTGGGAGCGGCGGGGACGCTCAGCGCCGAAGGCAAACACGAGGAAGCCGGTCGGAAGCTGGACGCTCTGTGCGACCTTGTCGGGCGTCTGAGCGACGAGGAAAAGCGCCAGTTCGAGCAACTGCGCCTGGCCGTCGAGGAGGCCACGGGCATCCTGCCGGCCATGACGGCCGAGGAGGCCGAGGAGAAAGCCGAGGACTACTTCACGGAAGGCATCCACGCCTACAAGGCGAAGCAATACGCTGAGGCCAGCAAATACCTCGACAGGGCGCTGCTCTTGGATGTGAATCTGGGGTGGTGGGACAACCGAAAGCTGCGAAAGGTCCATCAGAAGGTCACTGCCACGCTGGAGGACTTGCTGGACCAGTACGCGACGGCTAAGGATCTGTGCGAGTCCGACCGCCACGCCGAAGCAGGTGAGGTGCTGTCCAGTGTGAAGGACACCGGCATCAGCCTGGGCGCAGAGGCGGACGCGGAGATAGACAAGCTCCTGCAAGAGGTGGAGGACAAGCTGGCCGAGCTGCGAATGCGCCAGGAGGAGCAGCGGAAAGGGGAAGCGGCCGACCTGCTGGCAGAGGCTAAGAAGCTGGTGGATGACGGGGACTACCCCCGTGCCGGCGAGAAACTGAAGGCGCTGACGGAGCTGCAAGGCTATCTCACGGCGGACCTGGATGCCGAGTTCGAGCAGTTGCGCGAGAAGGTCGAACAGGGAACGGGCCTTCTGCCCGGCATGACGGCCGAGGAGGCGGAAGATAGGGCCGAGGAATGTCTTGAGGCCGGCTTGGACGCTTACGACGCAGGCGACTACCTGGCGGCCCAAGAGCATCTGGACCGGACTGCTTTGCTGGAGGAGCACCTGGGATCCCGGGACAGGCGTAAGCTGAACAAGGTGCGCTCCAAAGTGGCCCGAGTCCTGGAGGAGCTCTGGAGCGATTACACCACCGGCAAGGGGCTCTATGCGGGGGACCAGTACGCACAGGCGGGAGAGGCCCTGCGCAGGGTCGAGGAAAGCGGCATCAGCCTCGGTGCGGAGGCGGACCGGGAAGTAGCCGACCTGCTGGCGAAGGTCGAGGCCAAGCTGACCGAGCAGCGCGAACGTGAGGAGCAGCAAAAGCTGACCCGGGTTGCGGAGCTGCTGGCGCAGGCGGGGTCACTTGCCGCCGAAGAGAAGTACGGCCAGGCAGACGCCAGGCTGAGTGCTCTGGAGGATCCGGAGTTGGCCGGTTACGTGAGCGACGCGCAGTGGGCCGAGGCCCGGGGGCTCCAGGCCGCCATAGGGGGGGCCGCGGAGATCGCCCGGCTCAAGAGCAGCCAGCAGGAGGCCGAAGAGCTTGCAGCCAGAGCCGGCGAGTTGATCCGGGCCCGCAGCGCCGCGGTGGCGAAGGTCGAAGCGGCCGAGCGGGCATGGCAGGAAGAAGACTTCGAGGCTGCCAAATCGCTCTTGCTGGAGGCGGAGAAGTTGCTGACGTCCCCCGAGCTGGCGGATCTGCCCGTGCTGGCCGGCCTCGCCCGGGACGTGCAGCAGAAGTTGGCCGTCGTGGACACGAATGTGAAGCTGGGCCGGTTGGTCGAAGAGGCGCGCAGGCTGGCTCGGAGCGATCTGCTTGCGGCGGAGAAGAAAGTGCTGGAGGCGCGCGAAGTGGCTGAGCAAGAAGGCGCAGCACTGACGGCGGCCCAGGCGGGAGCCTGTGACAAGGTGTTGGCAGCCGTTGACGAAGCCTACGGCGCCGAGAGGCGTGTGCGGTCGGAACAACTCCGCCGCCTGGCCAAACTCAGTGACCGCTACTGCGATGTGCGTGAGCCTGACAAGGCCGCCCTCATGCTCTCGCTGGTGAAAGAGGCCGGCGCCGGCATGGTTGCCGAGGACTACAGAACCTATGCGCTCGGTAAGCAGGCGGCCGCTGAGAGGGCAGCCGAGGTGCAAAAGAGCGCTGCCGAAGGCATCCGGGGGCAGTTGGCGGAGTGCCGCGAGGAAGTGAAGCGGGGCGACCTGGAGACTGCGCTCGCGCGCGTGCCGCGCATCGCCGCCGAGGCGGAGGAGAACCTGGCCGGCTCACTGCTGGCGCAGAGCCTTGAACAGATCGCCTCTTTCCTCGACAAGGAGTTCGATGAGGCCATAAGCACCACCTATCCCGGTCTGAGGGAAGTGGTGGACCCCGAACTGGCGCAGGCACGTCCCCGAATCGCGCGCGGCCTGGCCCAGTATTACCTTGCCAGTAACGGTCCGGAACTCGCCGAGCCTTATCTGAACAAACTGGTCCAGCAGAGGGGCGAGTACGCCCAGTGGGCTCGCGACCGACTGCAGGGGATAGAAGGACTCAAGGTTCAGGCGACGCAGGAACGGCTGCTGGCAGTGAAGGAAAAGGCGGCAGGGGTCTACACCTTGGCCGCGGAACTCCACCGGGTGGCGCGCGAGGGCGACTTGAAGGAGATCGAAGACGTCAAGCAGCAGCTTGCGGACGCCAGCCTCGAACTGGACGTGGAAAAGGGCAACAACGCGCTGGCCCGGGGCGCTTTGGTCGAGGCAGCCATACTGATTGGTGGCGTTCCAGTGCAGGACGCGAGCCCCGATGTCGTCCAGCGGCTGCATGCCCCTGTGGCGGACCGGTTGGCATCGCTGCGCAAGGTGGCTGCCGATCTGCAGGCGACCCAGGATGCTCTGGCCGCTTACGATCTGGCGAAGGCAGTCGCCCATCTGCAGGAGGTCCAGGCGGCCGAGGACGCCGGCGTCCAGTGCGAGCCCTTCACGATCACGAAACAGATCCTGGTTGATATGCTTGACTCCGTGCGGCACATCGAGGAGGCGCAGGAGAGGCTGCGTGCCCAGAGCAAGGACGAATTGCGGCGCAGCCGCGCGCGTCTGGCGAAGACGCTCGCCAGGGAACAGGACTGGCAGCGCTACTACGAGGGCACGAAGGCGTTCTTCCTGAGAGAGCCCGGCGCCGTGGATTCTCTGCGCACGGCCCTTGCCCGGCCCGGAGAGCTGCACCCGTTCGAACTGGCGGAGGCCCGTCGAATCGTCGAAGCTCTGGCCGGGCGGAGGGCGCCGACAGTCGTCGTCGCAGATGACGAGCAGAGGGCGAAGGTGCTTTACGAACAGGCGGTCCAGGCCTACGCGGCCGGGGACAAGGAGCGCGTAAGCCGCCTGCTCCAGGTGTTGAAGACCAGATACAGCCACACCAGCGCATACCGCGAACACCGGTGAGCCGGCCTGACGCGAATTGTTTTGCTTGACAACAGGGTTGCTTTGAGAGTTAATAGTGGCTCTTTGCAGTAGTGGCCGCGCCGCAGGTCGGGAGTCTGCGGCATAGAGGCATTGTGTGGAACCGCACTTTCAGACGAGATCAACTACTTACCGGAGGCTGAGGATGCTGGGCAAAACCGGGACTGTTTCTCTGGGCCTGATGTGTCTCATCGCTATGGCATCTTCCGTGTACTGTGGAGAAGCGTCCCAGGGACAGGAGGCGCCGACCATAGGTGTGCTGGAGGCGTTCGCGAGGGGCGCGCGCGAGGCGCCCGTGGCCGACGTGGCGGCTCAGATTGTCGACGCCGAAGCCAAGCTGGAAGCGGGCAAGCCCTATCTGGCCAAAGACGTGCTGGATCTGCTGGCGGGCGAAGAACTCAGCGCCGAGCAGGCCGAGCGCGTTGAGGCGCTCGGCACGAAAGCCGAGAAGGCCATCGCCCGGAAAGAGAAAGACGCCGCCAAGAAGGTCGGGCTGCTCGTTTCCCCGGAAACGGACGAAAGGGCCGGGGCTTTCCTGGAGGGGTTCCTGCACAGGTCGAAGGTCCAACAGCAGGTTGACAAAGTGAAGGCCGCCGAGCTCGTTGAGGAAGCTAAGCATCAGCTCTACCACGAGCGCGATCCCCAGGAGGCCTATAAGCTGGCGACAAGGGCCGTTGAACTGGACCCCGCAAACACCGAGGCCCAGGACCTGAAGACCGAGGCGGGACTGGAGCTTGGCATCCTTGAAGAAGAACTGAAATTCCAGGCCAGGAAGGCGACCGTTCTGCCCCAGGTCAGGAAACAGGTTGCGCTGCAGACCCTGCGGAACGCGCTCGCCAGGGCCAAAGCGCTCTACGCCGACGAGAAGTATGAGGAGGCGTTGAACCAGTTGCGGCAGGCACGCATTCACGTCGCCTCACTGTCGGCCTACATGGACATGGAAGCGCAGCGGCGGGAGGTAGAGGCCCTGCAAGGACTCTTCGAGGAGGCCTACGAGAAGGCCAGGCTGGAGCTGGCTATTGTGGAGAGGGAGGAGGCCGCACGCAAAGCGGAGGAACGGATCAGCGGCATCCTGGGAGTGGAGCGCAAACGCCGGGCCAGGCTGGTTGAAGAGATTGATAAGCTGATTGACGACAAGCGCTTCGAAGAGAGCCTGGGGGTGTTGGATGACCTGGAGTTTTCAGACCCCAGTGACGAGCTTGTGCCCCGGCTCAGAGAGAAGCTGCGGGATGAAGAGCACAAACATCAGATGGCGCTGCTCAACGCCCGGGGCGAGCGGGGCGATGCGAAGGTCTACCAGGGCGACGTGGAACGGGAACTGACGCCGGAGCGCGTCTTCGACTACCCCAGCAAGCCCTTCTGGAAGAACGTCGTCGAGAAGAGAGGCGACCTGGATGCGGTCTGGGCGCGTTCGGTCACCGACAGGACGCGGTTCCTGTACCCCTCCACGCACCTGGAGGACATAAGGCCCGAATGGGACCTGCGGGTCAGGGAGAGCCTGCAGGATCAGGTCAGCCTGTCTTTCCGGGATACGCCGCTGCCGGATGTGGTGGACTTTCTTGAGCAGACGACCGACGTGAGCTATGCCATTATCCGTCAGGACATGCCGCCGGACCAGGCGCCGGTCTCGCTGACCCTGGAGACGACGCTGGAGAACGCGCTGGACCAGATCTGCGACCTGGCAGGGATGGACTGGACGGTGGAGGGTGGGCTGGTGAAGATAGGTAGTCAGGCGTCCCTGGCCCGTTACGACATGCGCGTTTACCCCATCCGCGATCTGCTGCTGAGCACT
>DAOVRD010000388.1 GCA_030628375.1 Planctomycetota bacterium | reverse complement strand
CGGAACCGGCGGGCGTCCGCTACTTCGCGGACTACTGGCCGAGTTTCGAGACCGCCGGCGTCCTCATACCCAGGTCGGGCGAGCCAACGTTGCTGATCGGGCCCGAAAGCCAGACGTACGCCGGCGCCAGGTCGCGGATAGGGAACATTCTCAGGATGACGGACTTCAGGGAGTCCTCCATGCCCGACTTCCCCGGAGTGGGGGTGGTGGCGTGGAAGGAGGTCCTGGGGGACGGCGGCATTCGGAGGCTGGGGATCGCCGGCTGGCATCTCATACCCGCCGCCATCTTCAGGAACATCGGCGCCGTCGTGGGGGAGGAGAGCATGGTCGCCGCCGATCCCCTTGTCAGGAAACTCTCCTTGCGGAAGAGCAAGGCGGAGCTTGACTGTCTCCGCGAGGCAGCCAGGATTTCAGAGTTGGGGTTCGAGGCGGTTCTCGATGGCATCAGGCCCGGCATGACGGAAGCGCAGCTCGCCGGAGTGGCCACCGCTGCCATGCTGGCGGCGGGAGCCGAGGCGACCGGCTATCCGATCTGGTGTTGCAGCGGGCCGAACTCCGCCCAGGCAATCAGCCGGCCCAGTCACCGCAAGGTGCGCGAGGGCGAGATAATCCATTTCAGCGTCGGAGCGAAAGTCTCCGGCTACAGCGCCAGCGTCGGCCGTCCCGTGGTCCTGGGCGAGTGCCCTGACAGAGTCCGACGCTTCCTCCAAGCCGGCCTGGACGCCGAGAACATGACCATTGATTTGATGAGGGCCGGAGTCGCCGCCGCCGATGTCGCCAGGAAGGTACACGGGTTCATTGGGGACAAGGGGTACGGACAGACCATCCTGTACGGTCCCGCGCACGGATGCGGGTTGATGGAGTGCGAATACCCGTTTGTCGAGACCACCTCGGATTTCATCCTGGAGGAGAACATGGTGTTCATGGTTGACATCTTTCTCGCCGACGGGACCATGGGCTTCCGATGGGAGGATGGCATCATCATCAGAGACGGGAGGGCCGAGGAGCTTTCCTCCAGCAAGAGGCAACTGAACATACTGGAGGGGGTCAGATGATCATCAACCTTCGGCGCCCTGGCCGATCCTTAGGGTGAGACAAGGGAGACGAGCATGAAGTTGAGAGAGAAGCTTTGGCTTTGGGGACAGGACGCGGGCACGCACCACGCCTACCACAACAACGAATGGAAGCTTCCAGGCGTCAATCGCATGGATCCGGCCCAGGGCGCCAGGCATTTCGGCATCATCAACTGTTGCCGGGTCGTGATGTCCGGGAAGCCGCTGCCACCGTTCGACAGCGAATCGGAGAAGCTGAAAGACCTGAAACGGGTGGTGTGGTCAATCGTAGGCGACGGCAGCTCCACGCGGAACAACAACGGGGCGACTGACCTGGAGGAAGTCATCCGCCAGGCCCGGTTGTTCCCGAACGTCTGCGGGGGGATCTTCGACGATTTCTTCGTTGACAACGCTTCGCCACGCGTTTCGCTGGAACAACTGAAAGAGACAAAGCGGCGGTTGAGCGGCAACCAGCCGCGTCCGCTGGACCTCTGGGTGGTCTACTACGCCAGACAGTTGGCCCAGGACTACGGCGCCTATCTCGACGTCTGCGACGTGATCACTCTGTGGACGTGGCAAGGGGCCAATCTGGCGAACATTGACAGGAATATCGCCCAACTATGCCTCATGACCACTGGCAAGCGCCGCCTGGCCGGCTGTTACCTCTGGAACTACGGCGAGTGCAAGCCGTTGACCACTGCGCAGATGGAACTGCAGTGCTCCAAGTACTACGAGTGGATCAAGAAGGGCGATCTGGACGGCATCATATTCTGCTCCAACACACTGGCCGACATCGGCATCGAAGCAGCAGAATGGGTCAAAACCTGGATCCGCCAGGTGGGCGACGAGGAAGTCTGAGAGGACCCCGGCCTCCAGAAGTGCCTCGGGCTCTTGGTGGCGACTCGGGGAAGGGGCGCCGAACGTGGCCGAATCACACGGGAGGGACGGACAGATGAACGCGCGCGAACGCTTCCATGCCACTTTCGAGTACGGACAGCCGGACCGTGTTTTCATGATGCCGCAGTGGGTGTTCAACGACACGCGCGAACGGTGGCTGCGTGAGGGACTGCCCTGGGACGTGCACTTCAACTCGTACTTCGGCTTCGACCGGATTGAGAACATCCCCATCAACACGGGCGCCTACCCGCCGCCGGAAACGAAGGTGATAGAGCAGACCGCCCACTGGTGCATCGTGGAGGACGAGTTCGGTGCCCGCGTCAAGCGTTGGACGGACAAGGAGGTGGGGATGTCCCAGTGGATTCGATTCCCGGTGCGCGATCGGGAGACGTGGGAGAAGTGGAAGCAGCGATTCAATCCCGACGCGCCCAACCGCTATCCCGAATACTGGGAGCACCTGAAGCGCTGCTACCAACAGCGCGACTTCCCGATCGGCATTCACGGCGGCTCTTACTACGGCTGGATCCGCAACTGGGTCGGGATGGAGAACCTGGCGCTGTGGTATTACGACTGCCCGGACCTGGTCCACGAGATGACTGAGTTCCTTGCGGACTTCATCCTCAGGGTCACCAGGCGCGCCCTGGACGAGATACCGGACATAGATCATGGCGTCCTCTGGGAAGACATGGCGATGAAGACGGGGTCGCTCATCTCTCCCAGGCTGTTCCGCGAGTTCATGATGGAGCCTCTCAAGCGGGTCACCAAGGTCCTGAACGAATACGGCATCGAGATCATCATGCTGGACTGCGACGGTAACGTTGACGAACTGATCCCTCTGTGGCTGGAGGCGAACGTTAATCTCAGCTATCCCTTAGAGGTAGCGGCGGGCTGCGACGCCGCCGGCTACCGCGCGCGGTTCGGCAAGGAAGTGCTGCTGCTGGGCAACATCGACAAGCGCGCCCTGCGGGATGGCGCCACCAGGGCCGACATCGAGAAGGAGGTGATGTCCAAGGTGCCGCAACTGGTCAAGGAGGGCGGCTACTCGCCGTTCGTGGACCACGCCGTCCCGCCGGACGTGCCGTTTGAGAACTTCCAATACTACGTGGAGCTGCTCCACCAGGTCTGCACGTTGGCGTGAGTGGGCTAAGCGGAGAGACACAAATCGTCTAACGTTTCGGTCATAGCGACCCTTGTCATTCTCCTATGAGGCCACATGTCAAGGGGCAAGGTGTTCGTCGTGCGCCGGGAGGCAGGTGCGTCATTCTCCTATTCGTGCTCTGTGGCAGAAGTTAGGGAGTCTACCTTGGCTTTCGGGGAGCCGAGAAACTGAGG
>DAOVRD010000173.1 GCA_030628375.1 Planctomycetota bacterium | reverse complement strand
GGCCTTGGCGCGGCGGGACTGCCCAGATACTCGCGTCCGCCTGCGATCGCTACGGCGGCTCGATGCTTCATGACCCTCTGGATCCCGTGGAGAGGAGCCCGCATGAAAGCGGAACGTCCCTTCGGGGCTTTGCGTGGCCGTATAGGTGGATGAGGTGTCCCCTTCCGTAAGCTCCAGTTCGACCGCGTCGCATCTTGCGAACTCTATCAGTGCTCTCAGGGCTTCACGCAGGAAATCCGTCCTCGAAACGTCCAGCGTCGCCGCGCGCAGCATCCGACCTGACAGGGCAAGAGCATGCACGGCCCGCTCGTCGCTGGCGACGGTGGCCTCGACGCGTCTCGACCGTTCCTTCCTCGCCATCTTGCCGTCCCATATTCGCAAGGCTTGTGGCCCGGTGCCCTTGCCATGACAGCACCGCGCCGCACCAGTCCGATGCGTGCTCCCGCGGGACCAGCAGCGGAGCAACGCCCTGATACTGCGCAACAGTGGATTCTATGGGGCCTCTGAGGGCAGGTCAAGCGTTGTCCTGGGGGCTCTCCGTCGCAGACGGTGGCTCCGCACGTGGGCGCCCGCGCCTGGTTTAGGGGAAATGGCGATGTGCCGGCGCTGCTGGCTGCGGTCGCTGCCTCTGCCGATGGGGCTTGACGGCCTCGCTCAAATCCGGCATAATGCTCCTTTTCGGAATCAGGGAACTTTTCTGATCTGATCAGCGTCGCCGACGGCCGAGGGATCGGGCTGCGTGGGTGAATCTGGGCGCTCTCGGGCGTTCTCGCCTTGCTGATCCTGTTGTTGCCAAATGAATTGTCTCCTGGAGGTACTGTACTAACAGAACACCATCTTCTGTGCAGCGTCAATGGTCGTGGCAGGGCTTTGTGTTATCGGTAGCACGCCGTTGGACTGATATGCGGAAGTCGTGGTGCAGCCGTGCCGGCGGGCCTTAGGCCCTGAGCCGGCGGCGGCAAATGGAGGGGGAGTCGTGGACGGACGCACGCCGGTTGGCGTGCTTGCCCTGTGTGTTCTACTATGCCTGAGTGCGGGATGCGCAAGCTCGCGCACCATAAGGGCAAAGATTCAGAGCATACGGGACAAGCACGGTGTAACAGTACGAGCGGACAATCCGCTGAGCAGATGCTATCTGTTCGGCAATCTTCCCGGGCTCCTTGACAGGATAGACAAGAGCCTGGAAGGGACGCCGCAGTTCTTCAAGGACAACCTCGGCCCCGTAATCGTCGAAGAGAACTTCGCCGACAACCTGGCGACGTACCCGTTCCCCTTCCTCGTCAGGGGCTACGTGGACGCTCGCGAGGAGGAGGAAGGCTTCCCCATTCACATCAAGAACCGTTCCTTGCTGGAGAAAGTGCTGGTCTTTTCTGCGAGGGACGGCGAGCTGTTCTTCCACGAGGCGAGCCACAGCTTCGAGTTCAATGTTTACACGAAGCACAGCGACCTGTGGTTGAGTTTCTATGAGGAGTTCGAGGGTGCGGGGGGGCTGTCGTATCTTCCTCCGTATGCCGGGCCGATTATGTATTCCACCCTACTGACGGTGTGCCCGCCTCTGGCTTACGTCAGGGTTGGCAGCATGCCGAGCCTTTACGGTTGGCTCAATCACTTCGAGGACTTCGCAGAGACGCACTGCTACATGGCCAGGCACGGGGGAGACGTGGAGTTCCTGCGGCATTCCGACCTTGCCCTGTTCAAGAAGTGCAAGGCGGTGGAGCGCCTGCTCACGGGAGAGGTGGGCGGCGCGATCGCCGACCTGCGGGAGTCGGCACCCGGGCCTGCCACGATGTGACGGGGGCCACTGTCACCGGCCGACAAGGTCGAAGAGCCGCGCGCGGAGCTTCTCCTCAATTTCCCGCCAGTCGGGATGGCCGATCAGGTTGTTGCGTTCGTCTGGGTCCTCCATCAGGTCGTAGAGCATGTAGCCCTGCCCCTCCTGGTGGATGGCGTACTTGTGGCGGGCCGTCCGGATCATCGTGTTATTGCGCCCGCTGCATTCCACTTCACTGACGGCGGCGTCGCGCAGGCGCGCCTTCGGCTCCCGCAGGACGGGCCACAGCGACATTCCTTCGCAGGTCTGGGGCACTGCTGCGCCGACTGCCTCCAGAAGCGTCGGCATGATGTCCACCGTCTGGGCCAGCGCGTCCGAAGTCGGGCCGGGCGGGATGTGACCGGGCCAGCGGAACATCAACGGCACGCGCAACGCGCTCTCGAAGAAACGCGACTTGTAGAGGAGTTGATGGTCGCCCGCCATCTCGCCGTGGTCCGACCAGAAACAGATGAGCAGGTCGTCCAGCACGTCCCTCTTGTCGCACGCGGCCAGTATCTGTCCGAACCAGTGGTCTATCAGGCTGATCTTGCCGTAGTAGTTGGCACGCACGCGGCGGACGCGGTCCTCTGTCAGGGCCTCAATGCGGCCGCTGCGCTGCCATCGGGCTGCATGCTCCGGCACCCAGGGGCCCGGCTCGGCGGGTTCGACCGGCGGCATCGGCACCCCAGCCGGGTCGTACATGGTGGCGTACTCCCCGGGCGCATCCCAGGGCTCGTGCGGACCGCCGAAACCCACGAACAGGGCGAACGGCCGCTCCCCGTCGTATCCCTCGATGAAGCGGACCGCCTGCCCGCCCACGTAGCTGTCCGGGAAGTCTTCGGTCGGCAGCGGGCTGGGCCAGACGGGGACGTCGGCGCTCACCTCTCGACGCCTGGCGTAGTCGTCCCTGAACGCTTTGAGCAGCCCCTTTTTCCTCCAGGCGTCCGTCATATATGAATCGGTTCGACTGGTCGCCCACGGCCCGGTGGTCTCGTGGACGTAGTCGAACCCGCGCGCGTGCATATAGGGCTCGCGCTCTTTCATGTGAAAGGGACCGTGCGAGTAGTAATGCGACTTGCCGATGTGACCCGTGTAATAGCCGCACTGCTGGAGCCGCCGGAAGAGGGATTCCTCATCGGGCGCCAGTTCTCCTCTGTTTTCCCACATGCCGTGCGTGTGGACGCGGAGGCCGCTGATGAACGAGGCGCGCGCCGGCATGCAGAGCGGGCTGTTGGTGCAGGCGTGAGTGAAGCGCATCCCCTCGGCCGCGATGCGGTCCATATTGGGCGTGCGGACTTGGCGGTGGCCCGCGCAGCTCAGGCAGTCGGCGCGCTGCTGGTCCGTCATCAGGATGAGGATGTTCGGTCGCTTCGGCATCGGTTGCACCTGCGCTCGGCGATTCGGTGAACGGCGAAAGCGCAGTCTAGCCGGTCAGGGCGCGCCGGTCAACGGGTCGCTCCGCGCCGGGGCTTCGGCGGGCATTCCTTGACATGCGTCGGGCCGGCGGTATCCTACCCCTGCCCGGGTGATGCCGGGGGAGAAGGGAGACCACATGACGCCAAGACAACTGGTCGAGCGGGCCCTGCGCGGCGGGCACGGACCGCGAGTGCCGTTCACGATCTACGAGTGCATGATCCCCCAGTGTTCCGCCGAGCGCGCAATGCGCAATCGCGGGCTCTGCATCGTCGAGCGCCGCGTGCCCGTCTTCCACACCCACCGGCCGAATGTGAAGGTGTCGGAGAGGTCCTACTGGGAGGACGACAAGCGGTTCACCCGCGCGGTCTACGAGACCCCCGTGGGCACCGTTTCCACCCTCGGCGAGCACGCGGACTTCACGGTCTGGCGGCACGAGAAGATGTTCAAGACCCCCGACGACTATAGGCCCATCCTCTTCATGATCCAGGACGAACGCTACGCGCCGAACTACGAGGCATTCGCCCTGGCCGAACGGCAGGCGGGCGAGGACATCATCTTCCGCGCCGGCCTCGGCCTGGAGCCGCTTCAGGCCCTGGTCTCCGGCGTCTTCATGGACATGCAGGATTTCTGCGTGCAGTGGATGGACAACCGCGACGAGATACTCAAGGTGTACGGCGCCATCGTCGAGAACAGGCGGAAGGCCTATCGGCTCGTCGCGGAGTCGCCCGCCCTCCACGCCAACTACGGGGGCAACGTGGTGCCCGAGGTCATCGGACTGGAGGCGTTCCGGGATTACTACGTGCCCCACTACGACGAGGCGGCCGAAGTGATGCACGAGCACGGCAAGCTGATCGGCTGCCACTTCGATGCCAACTGCCGTCTGCTGGCCGACGCCATCGCCGGGACGGAACTGGACTACGTCGAGGCGTTCACCCCGGCGCCCGACACGGACATGACGCTCGGCGAAGCGCGCGCAGCCTGGCCCGACAAGGCCCTGTGGCTCAACTTCCCCTCGTCCATACACATCAAGCCCGACGCCGAAGTGGAAGCGGCGATGGTGGCCATGCTCAACGAGCTGGACGGCGTTGACGGCCTGCTGGTGGGCATCACCGAGGACATGCCGCCCGAGCGCTGGCGAGATAGCTGCACGGCCATCATGGACGGCCTCGACCGCCACGCGCGCGAGAACCCCGCCCTGTACGCGTGAGGACCGGCAATGGAGGCTGTAGACTGGAGGCCGCAGACTGGAGCCTACAGCCTACAGCCTACGCCCTCCGCCGTGCCTTGACAGAAATCGCCGCTCAGGTACAGTGGAGGCTGGAGCCTGCAGCCTACAGCCTGCAGACTACAGCCTACGCTAAGGAGCCGCCATGTTCGAGTTGGAGCGCCATAAGCCTGAACGCGGCATCGTCGTCATCTTCGGCGCCAGCGGCGACCTGACCCGACGCAAGCTCGCGCCCGCGCTCTACAACCTTGCGCGCCAGAATCTGTTGCCGGACGGGACCGTCGTCGTCGGCTACGGCCGCACCGAGATGACCGACGAGGTGTTCCGCAACCGACTGGGCGAGAGCGTGTCCACGTTCTCCCGCACGCAGCCGATCGAGAGCGACATCTGGAACGCGCTGGCGCGCCGCATGTTCTACCAGCGGGGCAGTTACGACGGTGGAGACGCCTATCCCGCCCTACATCGGCGCCTGCTCGAACTGGACGAGCGGTTCGGCACCGGCGGCAACCGCATCTTCTACCTGGCCGTCCCTCCCGGCGTCGTGCCCGCCATACTGCGGAACCTCTCCTCGGTCGGCAGCCTGGAACGGCGCAGGCGCTGCGACGAAGGCACGTGCTATCTGCGCGTGGTGTTTGAGAAGCCGTTCGGCCACGACCTGGAGTCCGCCCGCCGACTCAGCAACGAGATAGACCGCCTGCTGGAAGAGCCTCAGATCTTCCGCATGGACCACTACCTCGGCAAGGAGACGGTGCAGAACATCAGCGTGCTCAGGTTCGCCAACTCCATCTTCGAGCACGTGTGGCATTCCGCGTCGGTGCGTTACGTGCGCGTGACCGTCGCCGAGACGCTGGGGGTGGAGGGCCGGGGAGGCTATTTCGATTCGACCGGCATCTTGCGGGACATCTTGCAGAACCACGTGCTCCAGTTGCTGACGCTGGTGACGATGGAGCCGCCCGCGTCGCTCTCGGCGGACGCCATCCGGGATGAAAAGGCGAAGGTGCTCCGGTGCCTCCGTCCGCTGGAAGGCGAGGAGGTGGTCCGGTCGGTTGCGAGGGGGCAATACGGGCGCGGCGTGGTGGACGGGGTTGAAGTGCCCGCCTATCGCGAGGAGGAGGGCGTGGATCCGAACTCCGCCACCGAGACTTTCGTCGGCCTGCGCACTTACATAGATAACTGGCGCTGGGCCGGCGTGCCCGTCTACCTGTGTGCGGGCAAGCGGCTGGCGCAGGCCCTGACGGAGGTGTCCATCGAGTTCAAGGAAGCGCCGCGCGTTCTGTTCGGGGCGATGGAAGGGGTCGAGCTGAAACCGAACAGGCTGACGCTCCGCATCCAGCCGGACGAGGGGGTCTCGCTGCGGTTCGCGAGCAAGGTGCCCGGTCTGAAGATGGAGCTGCGGGACGTGGAGATGGACTTCCCCTATGGCAGCGCGTTCCCGGCGGCGTCGCCGGAGGCCTACGAGCGGCTTCTGCTGGACGTGATGGGGGGCAACTCGGCGCTCTTTGCGCGGCGTGACGAGGTGGAACTCGCCTGGCAGTTCGCCACCAGCATCCTGGAGGGATGGCAGAAGCGGCCGCCGCCCGAGTTCCCCAATTACGCGCCCGGCACGTGGGGGCCGGTGTCGGCCGAGCGCTTTTTCGCCGAGGGTGCCTCGTACGCCGACGCAGGGGACCGGTAGTAGGGGCGGTTCGCGAACCGCCCCTACGAAAGGCGAGGCTCGACGGGAATCGCCGCTCAGGTACAGTACTGTGGTAGGGGCACGGCGTGCCGTGCCCTACGGACTCCGAAAGGAGCGACGGAGGCTCGGCTGCGGCGATTTCTCAGGCGGGGGCGCCTGAGCTACACGGCTGCTGCCCGCTGACGTCTGACCACTGACTGCTGACTACTGCCTGCTGTCTGCTGTCCGCCCGGCCTCCTTCGGTGAAGCTTCGAAGTCCAAAGGGCGCCTGAGCTACATGAGGGCCCGTGCGGGGCCGCCGGGCGGGCCGTTGCGGCGGGTTGACACTTGACGGCAATGCACACCGGATTTATGTTAGGGCCTGCCATCGAAGGTCCCAGTGGAGAAGGATATCCAGCGATGAATTGCGACAGCACTACCGGTCGTGAGGCGCGCCTGCGGATGGGGTTGCTGGCGGCGCTGTTCGTCCTGCTGCCCGCTGTGTTGGGGTGTCCCAAGAGCGACGAGCCCGCCTACTACATCAAGCGCCTGCAGAAGGCCGACGAGGAGGTGCAGCGGCGTGCGGTGGAGGAACTGCGCCGCATGCACAAGAAGGCCATGCCCTACATCACCGGCAGGCAGGCCGGAGAGAAAGAGAAGACGCAGGAGGCCGCCATTGACAGCCCCAATCCCAACGTGCGGATGGGCTGCGCCGACTTCCTGGCCAAGGTGCGGCGCATCGAGTCGCTGGAGGCCCTGGGAGAGCTGATTGAGGACGAGGACAAAGCCGTGCGGCTCAAGGCCATCGAGGCCGTCTCCATCCTGGCTCAGATGTGGAAGAAGAAGAGCGTTGAGCTGCTGGGCCGCGCGTTCCACGATGCCGATCCCGAATGCGTCAAGCTGGCGGGAGAGGGCCTGCGCGACATGAAGGCCGAGGAGGCCACCGACGTGCTGCGCCTGGAGTTCGAGGCGGGGCAGGGGATACAGGCAATCTACGCGGCCAAGTTGCTCTACGAGACGGAGCCGGGCCCCGAGATCGCCCAACGCCTGCTGGAGGGGCTGATCTCGGACGCCATGTCGGTTCGCGATGCGGCGAAAGAGAACGTCATGGAACTGGAGCACAAGATCGTCGAGCCGCTGGTGGCCTTCGTTGACCGCCCCGAAGGAGGCACCGCGAGGGCAGGGATGGCGCTGGAGGACTTGCGGGACAAACTCATCGAGGAACTCGACGTGATCCTGGACAGCAGGAGGGCGGCCGAAATGCTGGCGGCCCTCGGTGCCATCGCGGACCAGGAGAGCATTGACAAGCTGAAGGAAGACCTCTACGGCACGAAGCTGGAGAGCACGTGGCGGGTGGCCGCTGCCAGGGGGATGGCCACCGGTGCACTGTCGTCGCGCAGCACGCCGGCCCAGAAGACGGATATCAAGAGCGTGCTGACCGGGCTGCTGAACGACGAGGACGAGGACAACCGGATTCGCATCGGGGCCGCCATCGCCCTGTGTGAGTTGAGGGAGGAAAACGCCGTTCTCTACCTGCTGGACGAACTGGACAGGTTCCAGGAGGAGATACAGCAGGAGAACATCAGCGATGCCAGGCGCGACGACCTGACGCAACTGCGCATCTGGGCACAGGAGGCCCTGACCACGGCGGGTGAGTTCGTCGTGGACTTCCTGATGCAGAGGATGCGCAGGCCCGATGCGGGGCCCATTATCAGGTGGGCGGCCGCCAAGACCTTTGGGGAGTTGAAGACTGACCGGGCGGTGCCTCAACTCGGCAAGTTCATGGTGGTCCAGAAGGATCCGAAGATAGCGGTGGCGGCCGACGGGGAGATCACTCGGATCAACATAGGCAAGCCCGTGGCCGAAGCCGACGTGGACTCCTTTGCGTTGCTGTTCGAAGGGGCGGAAGCGGGTGCGCGCCTCGGCCCGCAGGACGTGAAGGACTGGAGCGGACTGAGCGAGGCCGACGTCGGCAAGGCACAGCAGATGCTGGAGGTCTTCGAGCATCCCGCCTACGTGCGCTGGACGGCGGCCATAGCCTTGGGGCAGATCGGGGGCGAGCGCGCCCTCACCCTGCTGCGGCAAGCAGAGGCCGCTGAAAGCGAGTTCCTCGAGCGCCTCAGAATGAACAGCAACCTCAAGAACTTCCGCAAGCGCGCCAACGTGGTCAATGGACTGATCGGGCAGCACGAGGACGTCGTCTTCTACATCCGGCACGCCCTTGAGGATCTGGAGGGGGCGACCTGACCGCGCCGCCTACTCCACGGGGTCGTAGCCGCCGCGAAACAGCGGATTACACTTCAGGATTCGCAGTATTCCCTTCGCCAGCCCTACCAGCAGTCCTTTCTTCCGGATCGCCTGGATCATGTATTGGCTGCAGGTGGGCGTGAAGCGGCAGGCAGCCGGGAAGAAGGGCGAGATGGTGCGCTGGTAGAGGCGGACGATGCCTATGGCGACCCACTTCAGCGCGCCGTGGATGGACTGCAG
>DAOVRD010000044.1 GCA_030628375.1 Planctomycetota bacterium | reverse complement strand
CGGCCTGGCGACGTCGGGGCGGCTCCGGCAGTCGTAGACGCGGAAGGTCTCGAAATCGGCAAGGATCACCAGCTCTTCCACAGGCCCGAAAGCCACACCCAGAAGACCCGATCCCATGGACGCAGGCGCGGGCGCCTGGCGGTACGCTGAAGGATGGCGAGCTGCTGGCGGAGGGCGATGTTCTCGGCCGCGAGGTCCAGCCTGTCCTGGAAGAAGGCTGCAATGAACGAGCAGATCATTCGAAGGACGGGCATTTTCTGCTCTCCGGAGGGACGTGAGCTTGCGTGAATCAGCCCCGGAGAGGATACTTGCACTGCGTCGCAAGTCCAGCGACACCGGTAACGACGGAGTTTTCGGGAGGTACAGCTCAGGATGTCTATCCACCCGCCAGGTATTGCCATCGGAAGTCTGACAGGTCTCCCAGGAACCTACACCTATTTTCGGCGTGGAACCTATCAGGCCCTTTTCCCCGACCTCGCGCCTGAACACGGCAGCGACCGTGGGAAGATCCCGTTCGCCGAGGGCAGCCTCTTCTGCCCTGACCAACCGGTCGGATGGAAAGCCCGGTCGCTCCTAGACATCGGGGTCGATATCCAGATTGACCTGAAGAAAGCGGTGTTCATCGAGCGCGTTCTTCTCACACAGAACACCAAGGCTGGCTCCGGGGTGGCGGCCATCGAAGTCCTCGTATCGGAGGACGGCAAAGTGTTCCGCCCGGCCGGCCGCCTCAAGGCCGGCGTCGACGGCGAGGTCACCGACGAAGAGCTCGCCGTCCCGGTAGGCGTGATGGCATGCGCGTTGCTCGTTCGCCTTCACGCCTGTTTCCGCAATATCGTTCTCAAGCAAGTCGACGTGCTCGGTTGCGCCTTCGGCTCCTCCATTGTTTACCCGTTGCCGAAGCACTGCGAGTTCGCCTCTCCTCGCGGGGCACTCCCGCTCGAACAGATGACGGGCATTGCGATCGCTGAGGGCGCTTCGGAGGACAGCCATTTCGCCGCCGAGCTTCTGGCCGGGAAGATCTCCGAGGAGTTCGGCGTCGGTCTCAAGGTGTGCGAGCATTCGCGCGCGAAGGGCCTGTCGGGCAGGATCATCCTGGGCCTGGCGAAAGAGCTGAAGGCACTGAAGCGGCACAAGGGGCGCGCCCCGAAGCGGGAGGGCTACCGTCTGAACGTTGCGAGAAAGACTGCCTGCCTCGTCGCATCCGATCGCCGGGGCCTCATCTACGGCGTTGAGACGATCCTTTCGCTTCTGCGGCAATCCCCGGCGTTGGCCATTCCCGCCTGCACCATCGCAGACGAACCCGCGATGGAACTGCGCGGCGTCCATCTGGGCCTGCCCGCCCGCGAGGATATCGGTTTCACCAAGCGCCTCATCCGCTACCTGCTCGCCCCGATGCGTTACAACACAATCTTCCTCCAGATCACGTCGGGCATGCAGTTCGACAGACGCCCTGAAATCAACGAGGCGACCGCGGAAGTCCAGGCCCGCGCCGCGCGAGGTGAGGGCCCGTCCCTTCCCCATGGCAGTATGGTCGCCGGGGGATCGTGCCTCACGAAGGACGAAGTGCGGGACCTGGCGGCCTACGCACGCGAATACGGCTTCGAGGTCATCCCGGAGATCCAGTCGCTCGGTCACGTGCAGTATCTCACCGCAACCTATCCCGAGATAGCTGAGCTGGCGCCCACAGAGACGAGCGAAGAAGCTGAGGTGGATATCGAGAAGGCGGACAGGAAGCCCCCCGCGGTGTATGCACACTGCTACTGCCCCTTGCACGAGAAGTCCTACGAGATCATTTTCGACCTCATAGACGAAATCGTCGACGTGGTCCGGCCGTCCCGATACGTCCACATGGGGCACGACGAGGTCTACACCATAGGCGTCTGCGAGCGCTGCCGCGACAGGGACCCGGCAGAACTCCTCGCCCTTCACGTCAACAGGCTCTACGAGCATCTGCAGTCCAAGGGCCTCGGCATGATGATCTGGGGCGACATGCTCCAGGACGTCACACGCTACAAGACGCCGCCGGCCATTGACCGTATTCCCAAGGACATCATCTTGCTCGACTTCATCTGGTACTTCCACCTCGACAGGGACATCGAGACACACCTACTCGACCACGGCTTCAAGGTCGTCATGGGCAACATGTACTCAAGTCACTACCCGCGCTACGCAGCTCGGCGAAGCAGGAAGGGCGTGATCGGCGCCGAGGTCTCGACCTGGAGCCGCGGCAACGAGCACACCCTCGGCTCACGGGGCAAGATCTACGATTTCATCTACTCCGCCAACATGATGTGGTCAGCGGCCTATCGCGAGGAGCTCCGGTTGACCTACGATCGGATGATCACCGACATGGTCCCGCACATCCGCTCGTGCCTGCGCGGCCGGACGTTTCCCTCCCAGATCAAGGGCAGCACGTTCTCGGCGATTTCACTCGGAAGGAAGGCCGGCGCAGATGGGGACGCGGGCCTCCGACTTGAGCCGGGCCGCCGTGAACTGCGCGGCGTGCCCTTCCGTATCGGCCATGCCCTGGGCGTTCAGAGCGAGGCCGCCCGCGAATCTGGGCATCCGCACCAGGTGAGCGTCGCGGTCAACCGGAGGGCGGATAGTCTGATTTTTCTGCATGCTACCCACGGGAACGCCACACGCAGCCCGTCGTCCCGCTTGACCACGGTGGGCGAGTACGTGATCGAATACGCCGACGGCGGCAGGGCGAAAGTGCCCATCGAATATGGAGGCAACATCGCTGCATGGCACCGGCGCCACGCCGAACCCATGCACCACCCGATGTACCGGCACAGCGGCTACATGGCCACCTATCTGGCGGACCCCTTAGTGCAGGACAAGACGGCCGACGGTGAAGACGTCACCGTTTACGGCTATGAATGGCTGAACCCTCGGCCGGACCAGACCATCCGCCAGGTCCGGCTCCGCGCATTCGGGCCATCCGACGCAACGGTGTTGCTCTTTGCCCTGACGGCGGTGAAGACTCGGTGAGACTCACCCCTTCGGCACCCGAGTCGCGCTCAAGGACGCGGGTTCCGCCACCGTCTTTGGCTCCATGCCCGGCGAGATGGCGGCTTTCACGCCCGTCTGGCGGCGATGCGAGGACTGGCAACTCCAGCAATCCCCCTACCTGATCGCACCCGATGAAAGCTCGTGGCTGGCAAACGGATCTGCACGGGAGGCAAGGACCGCTCCCCCGCGCGGCCGGCGGACGAGCGTTACCGTGCAGTCTGTCGGGCGTCGGCCCGCGACTGCCCACTCACCGACAGATCAGGCAGCGCCTCCAGCGCACCCGCCACGTCCAACAGCATGGGGTCTGTGTAGACGTTCTCGCCACGGCGAGCAAGCCCGCCACAAGGCCGGCGGACAGTCAGGTCGAGGCGGCCATCGGCGTTGAAATCGGCCGTCGCGATGCCCGTGCCCTCGTAAGACAGCGAGTAGTCTGCCCTTCCCCCCAGAGCCCCGCCCGGCTGGCCGAAGAACACGCACACTTCCTTGCCCGTCTCGGCATTGCTAACGACGACATCAGGACGCCCGTCGCCGTTGAAATCCGCCGCCACAATCTGGCTGGGGCAATAGATGGTGCCGTAGTCAGTTCTCCCGCCAAAGCCACCCTCCGGCTGACCGTAAAGGACACTGATGTCGCCCCAATTGCTCTCGTTGTTAATCACGGCAAGGTCCAGCCTCCCGTCATCGTCGAAGTCCGCCGCCGTGATATCCATTGGCCAAACGCCCACGTCATAGTCGGTCCTTCCGCCGAAGCCTCCCTCGGGCTGGCCATAGAGAACACTGACCGTGTTGCCGTCATGATTTGCAACGGCCAGATCAAGGCGGCCGTCGCCATCTAAGTCACCGACAATAATGGCAACTGGGGCAAAGCCCGCGCTGTAGTCGGTTCTATCGCCCAGGCCGCCTCCCGACTGACCATACAGCACTGTGACGTCGCTGGCTGTCAGCGGCACGCGTATTGACCTGAAACTCGGGCCCCTGCCACCCAATGAGCGGGAAGGTCTGCTCCCAGCCGACTCCCAGCTCCTCAGCAACGATGTAAGTGTCCGGCGGCAGGTCAGTGAAGGAATACCCGCCACCGGCGTCGGTCGTCGTAGAGACCTCGTCTACGTCAAGCCGCCCGTTCCCGTTCTGGTCAAGATAGATCCTCCAGCCTTCCACGGCCGGCTCGCCCCCGTCCCATACGCCATCCCCGTTAAGGTCGTGCCATTTGCTGCCGTGTATCTCGCCTCCCCCTGGGCAGTCTGATGCCAGGCTCACGCCCTCGATGGTATTCGGGCCGCTGAGCAGGATGCGCCGTTCGAGGGGCTCAAGCTGGAGGGTCCTTCTACCGCGCCTGCGGGAACGGCCATGCACGCCTGGCAGCCTATTGAAGAACCCCATCTGCTCAACTCCCAATGTTCACGGACCGCATTTCAGTCCTTCGGGCCTCGCACCTGTCCCCCAGCCACCACGGCGAGCGAGACCGACCCGCAGACGCGTCCGTGTCGCTGAGAACCTCGATCCTTGGTCCCACCACTTCCGCGATCGTCGCCGTGCATCGCCAGCAGCGTATCCCAATTCCCGCGGCCTGGCGACGTCGGGGCGGCTCCGGCAGTCGTAGACGCGGAAGGTCTCGAAATCGGTAAGGATCACCAGCTCCGCCCGCATGCTCGACCAGGCGTAACGTTTCGCCTGGAAGATGTAGTCAGCGTCGTCAATGTCTCTGTGGGCCGCCTTTGCCTCGCAGTAGAATCTCGTGCGCGCATCAACTCGGAAGGCATAGTCGGCATAATGCATTGTGTCCCCGAGCCTGAGCCGGGCCTCGGGGATCGTGTCCTGCTGGTAGAGGAAGACTTCTCTGCGGTTCTCGACGTCCCATCCCAGGATGGCGCGAAGGGGCGCTCCGTTCAGCCTGGCTTTAAAGCTGCGAAGAGCCCTTGCTTGCGTGTCGGTTAGCCGCGACTAAGGTGGTTGTGGATCTGCTGGAAGAAACGCCGATTTCGTTTGACAGCTTCGGAAGGGGGACGTAGAATCGGGCCATTTTGAGAATGTGAGCACAATCACAAAGACACATGCGCATAGCGGATCAGACAATCGGACGGCTCTTCGTTTATCTGCGAGTCCTCCTGTGCCTCGCCGAGGAAGGGGTCGAGACCGTTTCCTCGGAGGCCCTGGGTGATGCCTGCGAGGTGAAGCCGTCCGTAGTCCGAAAGGACCTCTCTTATTTCGGCGGGTTCGGCAAGCGAGGGGTCGGATACGACGTCGAGGGGCTGATCAAAGAGATTCGCTCCATTCTGAACCTGGATAGCGTGATGAAAGCCGCCCTGGTGGGTGTGGGGAACATAGGGAGAGCGATGCTGGCCTATCCGGGATTCAAGACCGAGGGATTCGAGCTTGCCCTGGCTTTTGACAAGGATCCAGACAAAGTAGGCCGGAAAGCCGATGGCGTGGTGATTGAGGACGTCACGGACCTGGAGCAGCGCATAAGTGACGAAGGCATAAAGCTGGCCATCATCGCTGTGCCGGTTTCGGAGGCCCCGAAGGTTGCGCAACGGTTGGCGGACGCCGGGATAAAGGCGATCCTGTCTTTCGCCCCCTGCCCGCTGAATATGCCGGAGGACGTGAAGATCACCTGCGTGGACCTGGCCACGGAGATGGCGCGACTGGTCTATTACCTGTGAATCGGAGTGAGGACGGTGGTCGGTACGGCTTATTCCGTCAGAGACAGGCTTAAGGGCTTCCTTTACATGCTGGGCATATCCTTCTTGGTCTGGCTTGCTCTGACGCGGAGCCTCGAAGCGCAGGAAGTGCTGGTCGGCGCGGCGATATGTTTGGTGTTTTCCCTGCTACTTAATACACATTACATCCGCCTGGGTCTTCCCCCGCTTACGGTCAAGAGGGCCGCCTTCTTTGCCGTTTACCTGGTGGTTCTGCTGTGGGAGATAATGAAGGCCAATCTTGACGTAGCTTACAGAGTCGTTCATCCACGGATGCCCATAAAGCCGGGTGTTGTGGTGATCAAGACGGCACTGACGTCCGACATCGCCAAGATGATCCTGGCGAATTCGATCACCCTGACCCCCGGCACCTTCACATTGGATGTCATCGGCGACAGGTTGCTGATCCACTGGATAAACGTCAAAGCCGAGTCGGTGGAAGAAGCGACTGATTTGATCGGAGAGAGGTTCGAGAAATACCTTCGGGTGATTTTCCAGTGAGTCATCTGGTTTTTGTGACCATCATCGGGGCGGGAATCCTGCTCTGTCTGCTCCGGATGCTGAAGGGCCCCACCAGCGCAGATCGGGCGGTGGCCGTGGATACGGTGGCTACGGTGACAACTGCCCTGCTCGTACTGTTGGCCTTTGTGTTCAAGCGCTATGTTTATCTCGATGTCGCCCTGGTCTACTCTGTTCTCACCTTCATCGGTGCTGTGGCCATCGCCCGCTACATGGAAGGGGGTTTATAGTGACGTTTGTGGGGACCATCGTTACGGCGATTGGCACCGTATTCCTCTTTCTGGGCGGCCTGGGCGTGTTCCGGTTCCCCGACGTCTATAACCGGCTTCAGGCCGGTACCAAGTGCACGACCCTGGGCGCTTTCCTAACCATCATCGGCGTCGGGTTGATGGAGCCGTCGTGGTTCGTGAAGTGTTTGCTGATAGCCTGTTTCATCCTCCTGACCAATCCCATCTCCAGCCATGCGCTGGGACGGGCCGCCCGCAAAAGCGGCGTGCCGCTGTGGGAGGGTAGCGTGCTGGACAAGACCGCCGAGTTCGAAGGCTACCAGAAGGCAGGCGAATGATCGTTTTCCAGACATTCCTGGTGCTGGTGATGATAGTGGCTGCGCTTGCGGCGGCCAGATTCGGGGATCTGCTCGACGCCGTCATTGCATGCGCCCTGGTCAGTCTGATGGCCTCCATAATCTTCTATTTCCTCCAGGCGCCGGACGTGGCCATGGCGGAGGCGAGCATCGGGGCCGGGTTGACCACCGCAATCTTCATCTTTGCCATCAACAGAAGCATAAGATACGAGGAAAATGAGAAGACTGATTAGCCTCTTGCTGCTTCTGATAGTTGCGCTGGGGATCTTTCTGTGCTTCTCCGGCGCGTCCTTCGGGGCAGAGGGGGCGAGCAGAGCCGGAAAGCTGACAGAGGATAAGGTCAACTTTGGCCGGCGTTATGCCAGCCGGGGTCTGGAGGAGAACAAGGCCGGGAACATCGTCGCCTCGGTGGTGGTCAACTACCGCGGGTTTGACACGCTGGGCGAGGTCACGGTGCTATTCATTGCAGCGGTGGGGCTGGCCGCCATCCTGCACGCGCGGAGGGAAGAGGCAACCCCAAGCAAGGCAGAGCCCGCCAGTCTGATCGTTTTCACCGGCTGCCGCTTCCTGTTCCCGCTCATTCTGCTTCTGGGCGCCTATATCTTCATCCACGGGCACCTTACGCCCGGAGGCGGGTTCCAAGGCGGCGCCGTTGTGGCTTCCGGTTTCCTGCTGATTTACCTGGGGTGCCGGGGCAGAGGGCTGAGGAGTGCCGGCGTCGCCGTCGCAGAGTCGCTGTCGGGACTGGCTTTCCTGGCCGTCGCGCTGGTCGGCCTGGCCGTCGGGGGCTCATTCTTGCTGAACTTCCTGCCCAAGGGCAGTGCCTTTGCTCTGTTCAGCGGCGGCGTTATCCCTCTTATCTACGTGGCGATCGGATTCAAAGTCGGTTCGGAACTCGGCGGCATCATCGACAACCTGTCCGGGGAGGCACGATGAGCTTCCTGTCCTCGTACATTCACTACATAGGCTGCTTCTCTTTGATACTGATCGGCCTGTACGTCGTCTTGGTCAAGCCGAACCTGATCAAGGTCATAATTGGAATCAACCTGATGGGCACGGGTGTCAACCTGTTCCTCGTCACGGTTGGCTACATCCATGCAGGGACGGCTCCGATTTTTTCGGAGGCCGCCCAGCAGCCGGAGGGGATGGTAGATCCCGTGCCGCAGGCGCTTGTTCTGACTGCCATTGTCATCGGAGTTGCTGTGCTGGCTCTGGCGCTGTCTCTGGCGATCAGGGTTTACGACCACTACGGGACCTTGGACCTGCGTAAGATCAAGGCGCTGAGATGGTAAGCCCCATACTCCTGATTGCGGTTCCGCTGGGCCTCGCGTTCGCCATACCCGTGTTGGGTCTGGCATCGAAGAGAGTCCCCAGGTACGTCCCGGTTATCGCCATGCTTTTCAACCTCGTCGTTTCCGTCTCGCTGCTGCCGCACGCCCTGAAAGCCCCGATTGTTGTCCGGACGGCAGGTTGGGCCCCTCCTTACTCCATCCATCTGGTGGCGGGTCCACTGGGTGTGCTTCTGTCGTCACTGATTGCGTTGATTGGCCTGCTGGTTGCTGTCTACGGAATTGACTACATCCGCGAGGGGGCGAAGGTCAAATACCAGATTCTTTACATCCTTATGCTTGTCGGAGCTACCGGGGTAGTGCTGACGGGCGACATCTTCAACCTGTTCGTCTTCTTTGAAGTCCTCTGCATCTCTTCCTACGCGCTGGTGGCCTACAGGGGGGACAGCACGGGGGTGGAGGCCGGTGCGAAGTACCTCATTCAGGGGGCCATCGGGTCCGGTCTTGTCCTTATAGGCATCGGCTTGGTGTACGGCACCTTTGGCACCTTGACCATGGCGGACATAGCCGCCAACGTCAGTTCGGTCGGCAGCTTCAGGCTGTTTGTCTCCCTGGCCTTTCTGATCACCGGGTTCGGTGTGGAAGCGGCCATTTTCCCGCTGAACGGCTGGCTGCCCGACGCCCATTCATCTGCCCCCTCGTCCATCAGCGCCATCCTGTCCGGCATCGCCATCAAGGCGGGCCTTTACGCCATTGCGCGCGTGGTCTACACAGTCTACGGAGCGTCGAGTATTCTGCCTTTCCTGGCGGTCCTGGGCATCGTGACGCTTCTGATCGGCGAGATGTGCGCCTTCGGCCAGGAGGACATCAAGAGGCTTCTGGCCTTCTCCAGCATCGGACAGATGGGCCTGATCCTATTCGCGCTGGCGCTGGCCTCCGCCACGGGCATCTCCGGGGCCGTTTTCCTGATCGTCAGCCACGGGCTGGCCAAGGCACTGCTGTTCCTGGCCTCCGGATACATGATATACCGGACAGGCTCCAGGGATATCTCGTCGCTCAACGGGATTGGCAAGAGAATGCCCATAATGTCGTTGTGCTTCACCGTAGGGGCGTTCTCTTTGATCGGGCTGCCCCCGTTCGTGGGATTCGCCAGCAAGTTCACGATCGTTCGCGCCGTCCTGGGAACGGGCAGCACGTTCTTCATCACACTCCTTGCCATCGGCCTTATCGGCACCGTGATAGAGGGCGCATACTTCCTGCGCATAGTGCAGGGGTTCTACTTCAAGCCGGCGCCCGAAGATTCGCCCGAGCAGACGGAGGGGAAAGTGCCGTTCTCGGCGCTCGTGCCGGTAGGACTGCTGGCGGTCTTGATTCTCACCATCGGCCTGTTCCCCGGGATAGTGGGACGGGTACTCGGACCGGCAGCCGATGACTTGTTGGATCGCACAGCCTATGTTCAGCACGTGATGGGAGACTGAAGGTGAGCCCACAGGCGATACTGATAACGGCCTTTGCCGGGGCCGGGCTGGTCTTTCTTGCAGGGAAGGTGCATTCCCACCTGCGGGACTTTCTGGCCGTTCTCAGCTCCCTGGCCCTGGTAGGGCTGATCGCCTGGAGCCACGGGCAATACGGGCCGGATAACGAGATCGTTTATGTGCCCGACTTCCTCGGCATGGAGCTTGCTCTGCGGCTGAACCCTCTTGCGTGGTTCTTCGCGATATACATAGCCATCATAAATGCCGCCTCTGTGGTGTTTTCCCTCAGCTACATGAAGGGCAAAGAGAAGCTAGGATTCTACTACTCGATGATGCTTCTGGTCAATGCTGGGATGCTTGGGATAGTTTTGAGTGGCGACTTCCTCTCTTTCTACATTTTCTGGGAGATCATGAGCTGGAGCACTTACCTGCTGATCAGCTACCGGCGTGGTCCGGCCCTTCATGCCGGGATGAAATACATAATCATGTCGCTGGTTGGCTCGTGCGCGATGCTGGTGGGAATACTATCGCTCTACGCTCAATTTGGAACCCTGCAGATTGCTGAGCTGGGCGAGGCCATCGCGGGTTCCTCGTCGGGCTACGTCCTGTTTATCCTGATGGCAATGGGTATCGCTTTCGGGGTCAAATTCGCGATCCTGCCCCTGCACACCTGGATGCCCGACGCCCATTCGGAGGCCGTCTCTCCGTTCTCTGCGGTGCTGTCCGGCGTGCTGGTGCGGATGGGCATGTACGGCTTCCTGCTGGTTATGTACTCAATCGTTGGACTGAAAACAATACTTAATCTGGGCGCGGGCTTTTTCAATTTCCATTATATTCTTTCGTGGCTCGGCGCCATTACGATCGTCATACCCACCTTCATCGCTCTCCTGCAGAACGACGCGAAGAAACTCTTGGCCTGGCACGGCATCGGCCAGGGCGGCTACATGATCCTGGGCATGGCCTTTGGCACGAGCCTGGGCGTGGCGGGCGGCATATTCCACACCATAAACCACGGTTCTTACATCGCGCTTCTCTTTCTCGTCGTCGGGGCCGTGGAATATCGAACCGGAGGCGTTCGGGACCTCAACCGCCTGGGCGGACTGATCCAGAGGATGCCGGTGGCCTTTTTCGGGTGCCTGGTCGGGATTATGGGCCTCATCGGGATGCCGTTGACCAACGGATTCGTTTCCAAGTGGTTCATCTACAAGACGCTCATCACCGAGGGGCATCCCTTCCTGGCGTTCATGGCATTTGTGGGCACGTGGGGAACGATTCTTTCGGTCTACAAGCTGCTGCATAACATGTTCCTCGGTCAGCTTCCGGAGAAATACAAGGAGGTGCGGAAGGCGCCGATCTCCATGCAAATCCCCATCTTGTTTTTCTGCTTCGTCATCTTCTTGTTCGGCGTGTTGCCCGGTATTCCCCTGCGTGCCATCCAGGGGATCCAGGATACGATGGGCTTTGCGCCGCTGCAGTTGACCATGTGGGGACTTGCGAGCGGCGCAGGGGCACTGAACATGCTCAACATCTGCTTTGCCATCGTTATCGCTTTCGCAGTGGTTCTTCTGCTGATGCGGCTGGGCGCGAAGCCGCGCAGGGTCCCGCAAGAGGACAGCTACGCCGCGGGTTCGTCCGTGCCAGCGGGTAAATACCACCACAGCGTGGAGTTTTACAACCCCCTCTATCAGATGATCTCACCGTACCTGAAAGATCGCGTGGATCAGTTCTACTACTGGGCCGCCGATAAGGCCCAAGGGGTCTTCGAGCTCACCAGACGGATATACACGGGCTACGCGGGCACCTACGTGCTTTACATCATTTCGTTCCTTGCCCTGCTGATCTTCCTGCAACTGGCGTGGGAGATATGGTGACGGGAATCATCCAGATAGTGCTGTCGCCACTGATTGCTTTCGTGGTGGGGGTGCTGTTTCTCGGCCTCGCGCGGAAGATCATAGCGCGCGTGCATCGCCGCTACGGTCCCCCGATCTACCAACCCGTCATTGACGTGGTCAGGATGATGTCGCAGCGCAGCATATCCCACGGCGCCCTTTTTGAACTCGGCGTGGTGCTTGCCCTGGCGGGTTCTCTCGTAACGGTGATGCTTATACCTCTCGGAGGAACAGAGGCTTTCCAGCCCTTTGCTCACAGCGTGCTCTGTCCCCTTTCCTCGTCGGGAGGACTGCTGGTTGTGATGTACCTGATGCTGTTCGGCCCGCTCGGCCTTGCGCTGGGCGCGGGTGCATCGGCGAATCCGAACGCGAGCATAGGCGTCAGCCGCAAGATGCTGCTGGCGCTGGCCTACGAGGTGCCTTTCCTGCTGGTGATTCTGGCGGTGATGTCGCAGTACGGATCCATTTCGCTAACGGAGATAGTCGCCCGGCAGCAGCAGGCGAGCTGGGGAGTTCTGTCCGTGCCGCTTTCGGCAGTGGCGGCGTTTCTGATACTGCCGGCCATGCTGGGCATAAGGCCCTTCGATTTGGTGACCGCCCCGCAGGAAATAGCCTCCGGCCCGCTGGCGGAGTACGGGGGCACTTGCCTGGCCCTGATTACGGTGCAGAAGGCGATTCACCTGTTCGTGGTGATTGCCCTTTTCGTTGATTTGTTCCTGGGAGGTGGCGTGAATCTCGCCACCTTCCTCGTGAAGATGCTGGCTGTTTTCCTGGCAGTTGAAATGATCAACGCCGTTCTGCCCAGGGTCAAGATCGAGGATGCCATCAAGTTCTGCTGGAAGTGGCCGACGGCTTTGGCGTTTGTGCAGATGACTATCACGGTTCTATCGAAATGACAAACCGATCCCGGAACACCGACAGCGGAAAGACCTGGCCATGGACAGAAACCAGATCGCGAAGTGGCTGAAAAGCCCGGCCAAGATGGCCAACAAGTATTCTCTGCACGCCGTCTACTTTTGCACCGGCTGCGGCATAATAGAGATTCCACCTGTCATAACCACAAGATGGGACGCCGAAAGGTTCGGGATAATACCGGTAGCTACGCCCAGGCAGGGGAACCTTTTTATGATCACCGGATACGTTTCCCTCAAGACACTGAAGGCCATCATAAGAACCTACGAGCAAATGCCGGACCCGAAATACACGGTGGGTTTTGGATCGTGTCCCATCAACGGCGGGATGTATTGGGATTCCTACAACACAATAAAACATCTCGACAGATACATTCCCGTGGACGGCTGGATTGCCGGTTGTATGCCGCGACCCGAGGCGGTGTTCATCGCCATAACCCATCTCTGGACCCTCATAGATAAAGGGAAAGCCGACGGATATCTCCGATACCAAGAGAACTACGCGGCCTACAGGAGAAATCAGGAGATGCTTTTCGCAGAACTTGAATGGCCCCCGCTCTATCCGTGCGACAGCATAGCCGAGGAAGCGAGGAAATGATTCCATCGTTGCAGAAGGACCTGGAAGCGACCTTCAAGGGTGTAGAGGTCACGGTGGTCGAAGACAGCAGGATGTCTGTCTTGGCCCCCAGGGACAGCATTCCCGTGGTGCTGAGATATCTGAAGGAAAGCGGCCTCGACCACCTGGCGCTCCTTTCCTGCGTGGATTGGATCAAGGAGGGCAAGTTCGAAGTAGTCTATGTTCTGACCTGCTACATGCGGAACGATACTGATTACACCTCCGACCAAAGGCTTCACGTATTGTTGAAAACGGAGATCCCCCGGGAAAAGCCCGCCCTCAAATCTGTAATTGACATTTTCGAGAACGCCGAACCTTATGAGCGGGAAATCCATGAGCTTTACGGTGTGCATTTCGACGGCCACCCCAGGCTGATTCCGCTTTTGCTGGAAAGAGACTACGAAATACCGCCCTTTAGGAAGGACTTCGACACCCGCAAATACGTTGAAGAGACCTTTGGTTCAATCCCGCCGGTGGAAGGCTAAGTGACAGGAGGCAGGAGGCAGGAGGCAGGAACGGATGGCAGTAAGGAATGTTAAGGAATTGAAGGTGTATCAGAAGGCTTATAGGTTGGGGATGATGGTGTTCGAGATGAGCAAGCGATTTCCCGCCGAGGAGCGATATGCGTTGACGGCACAGATCAGACGTTCGTCACGCTCTGTAACCATGAATCTCCGCGAAGCGTGGGCGAAACGTAGGTACGCGGCCCACTTCGTGAGCAAACTGACGGATTGCGTCGGGAGTATGCTGGGCGCAATGATCAAGAACCCGGATGGCTTCCTCCTGACCCCTGATTCCTGACCCCTGTTTCCTGGTAAAAAGCAATTATGGTTCAGAGCTCAGAGATGGCAAAATCGGGCTCCGAAAGGGAGCTGGAGCTCTACTTCGGCCCGCAGCACCTGGGCATGGTCGGAAATTTCGGCATCACGCTGAAGGTCGAGGGGGACAGAGTGCTGAAAGCTACGGCCAATCCCGGTTATCTGCACCGCGGGTTCGAGAAGCTGATGGAGTATAGAACCTGGATCCAGAACTTCCCCATGGTGTGCCGCATCAACGTCGTAGAGCCCGACTCCATGGAGATGATTTACGCCATGGCGGTCGAAAAGCTGGCCGGGATAGAGGTGCCGGAACGGGCACATTACATAAGGAGCATTTTCCTTGAGCTGGCCCGGGTTTCTTCGCACCTTTTCGGTCTGTGGGCCTATTCCAATATGCTCGGGTTCGATACGCCGGCCCACTGGGCGATGTACCACCGGGATCTTGTGCTCGACCTCTTCGAGGAGCTGACCGGCGGACGCGTTTACCACATATACCTGTGGCCGGGGGGCGTGAGACGCGATTTTCCGAAGGGCTTCAAGGACAGAATCGTCAGTACGCTCCACTCCATCGGCGGCTGCGTGCCCGATTACGATGCGACGTTCTTCAACAACCGCCTCTTCTATGAAAGAGCCCGGGGAGTAGGAAAACTGAGCCAGGAGCAGGCAAAGGCGCTCGGCGCAACGGGACAGGTGCTGCGGGCCACGGGCACGAAATATGACATCAGGAAAGTCGAGCCCTACGCGGCTTACGACAAGGTGGACTGGGACGTGCCCACGAGGGAAGAAGGCGACGCATACTCCAGGATATGGGTCATCAGAGACGAGATGATCGAAAGCGTCCACATGATATTCAAGCTTCTTGATGCGATGCCCGAGGGCGAGGTGTATAACAGGATTCCCAATCCGTTCAAATGGAAAATCCCGCCCGGCGAAGCGTATGTCAGATGTGAGTCGTCCCGGGGAGAGCTGGGGCTTTATCTGGTCAGCGACGGTGGGGACAAGCCATACAGGGCTCACTTCAGGACGCCTTCATATCCCCATGGGCTTACTATTCTGGAGAAAGTGCTCGAAGGCGCCAGCATCGCCGATGTCGGGAACACGATGATAAGTCTATACGTCGTCGCGCCCGAAATAGACAGGTAAGGGAACAATAAGATGGGAAAACCAAGCATCTTAAGCCCCTTCAAGGCGATCAAATACCTGTTCCAAAAACCCGTCACCCTGAGGTATCCTTTTGAGAAGAAGGAACCGGCGCTCAGATACCGGGGCTTCCACCTCAACGACTGGGACAAGTGCACGGGCTGCGGAAACTGTGCCGACATCTGCCCGAACGAAGCGATTACGATGATCGAGGTGCCGGAGATCGAGCCGGAGCCGGGCGAAAAGAACGAGCGGCCGCAACTCGACTACGGCAGATGCTGCTTCTGCGGGCTCTGCGTAGACATCTGCCCTCCCGGTTCACTTCGGCTCTCCAGGGATTACTTCCACATTCACTTTGATACCGACACCTTTGTATTCGTCCCGAAGGATGAAAAAAAGGACGAAGAGACGTTCTTACCGGCGGAAGAGTATTCAATCCTCAAGGCAAGCCTGACTCATCGCAGGAGGGATTACGAGGGCTTCTCACCCGATCTGGACTACGCGTTGTTTGAGCCGGAACGCGTGCCCATGCCGGAGCTGGCCGCAGAAGAGCGGAAGCAGTCGTTTGTAGAGATGGTTCGGGGTTACAGCGCCGAGCAGGCCCGCAGCGAAGCATCCCGATGCCTGGAGTGCGGGCTCTGCGAGGAAGCCTGTCCGGCTAACCTCAGGATCTCCGATTACGTCAAGGCCATCAGCGAAGAGGACGACGAAGAAGCCCTTCGGGTCATATTCGAGGACAACCCCCTGCCGGCCATCTGCGGCAGGATCTGCATGAAGCACTGCGAGGATGCGTGTTCTCTGGGCCTCAGGGGAGAACCGGTCGCCATCCGCTGGCTGAAAAGGTATGCCGCCGACAGCGTTGAAGACTACCGGGATGCCTTGCGCACCACACCTGCCCCGGCCACCGGTAAGAAGGTCGCCGTCATCGGCGCGGGCGCCAGCGGGTTGGCCGTGGCCTACTTCCTCCGACTCAAAGGGCATGCGGTAACGGTGTTTGAGTCCCAGGATGCCGGCGGAGGAATGCTCCGGATCGGTCCTCCCAAATACAGGCTCCCGCAGGAGGCCGTCGAGGAGGACGTCAACCACATCGCTTCTCTCGGCGTTGAGTTCCGATTCAACGCCACCGTCGGGAAGGACATACAGTTCGACGAGGTGCGAGAAAGCTACGATGCGGTTTACATAGCGGTCGGGACGCACCGAAGTCGCACCGCACGCATTGAGAACGAGGATAGGGCGCTCATGGCCCTGGACCTGCTGAAGGCGGCCAGGCTTGGTCCCGAGCCAAAGGTGGGGCGGAAAATCATTGTCATCGGAGGCGGCAACGTGGCCATGGACGTGGCCCGGACCTGCTTGCGCCTGCAGCAGATGCAATATCCCGGACAGGACACCGTCACCAAGACGGTCTGCCTGGAATCCTGGGACGAGATGCCCGCCACCACGGAGGAAATCGAGGAGGCAAAGGAAGAGGGAATCGAGTTCAATCCTGCCTGGGGCCCCAAGGGCATCCTGGTGGAGGATGGCCAGGTCAGGGGACTTGGGTGCGTGGCGGTGAAATCGGTCTTTGACGAGCAGGGCAGGTTCAGCCCCACTTTCTACCAAGACAGGACCATGATCCTGGAAGGGGACATGGTTATCGAGGCCATTGGGCAAGCATACGACCTCTCTTTCGTGCCTGAAGACCTCATGGGATTGCTGGAGTTTACCGAACGCCGGAAGGTCAAGGTGGATGAGAATGGCGTGACTTCGATACCCGGCGTCTTTGCCGGCGGGGACATCGTTAACCTCAATCTGGACGCGGTGACCGCCATTGCGGACGCCAAGAGGGCAGCCGAAGGAATCCACAAGATGCTCTCGGAGCGTTAGAACT